>JABAYK010000010.1 GCA_018609045.1 Flavobacteriales bacterium | reverse complement strand
ATACGGCCCCGACCCGCAGATCAAGCATAATCAACATGTCCATTAATTTTTTCATATTACACCATATATATAGTGCACCCGCGCACACAAAACCGCACCCCCACCCGTGGCGTGTCTTACAACTTCGCACAACATAGCTAATGCGTGGTGCTAAGTCCCTCTTACAGAGGGACATAGACACAAGAGTCGCGATTCATGATGCGGGAATCAGGGATTCAAACGACTGTTTCACCGTGCGCGGGCAGGCGGGACGGAGCGAAGCTCAGCGCCCGTGCCTGTGTTATGTCCATGTAGCCTGAACCCTGAACCCTGAACCCTCTACCATGAACCCTCTACCATGCACCGCGCACCATGTGTCATGTAGCACGCACCTTGCTTGGCAGAGCCAAGCTGATTGCAATATGATATTGCAGCTTACCCCTTAAGGGGTAGCAAGAGCTGTCCTGCTTAGAGGGTTGAAGCGAATGACCATCGCCGACCATTGGACAACCCAGTGAGTCACAAGGGCAACTCAAACAGGATCACCGCTTCATCATAATGCTATGACAAATACAATCGACACATCGGTCACATTCGATGACCTCAAGACACAAGCCCGTGATGCTATCATGACGGCTGGCAAAGGATACCTATCCATCACCAAGACCGTAGGTCTATATCGAGCTGCTTTGACTCTCAAGTCTCCATACTATGGAGAAGATGAAGCAAGAGCATCAAGCTATGCTTACAATCTCATTGAGAAATGGCTTATCAAATCTGGTATGCCAAAGTCTCAAGCAAGAGGACTTGCTAATAACAGCAAAGCTCCATCGGTATTAGCTGAGAAGGTGATCACCCTCGGACTCTCTGAAGAGGTCTACAATGCCGTGCCAACGGAGAAGTGTAGCCAAGCTGCCAGAGCGGTGACGGAGGAAACCGTAGGTGACTTGAACAAGATCAAGCCTAGCAAAGCTAATAGATTGAGCAAAGCTGCCAAGGAAAAGTTTGGCATCAAAGATGAAGTCAAGCCCATCACGGAAGAAACCAAGCCATTCGTGTCCCTTGAGGGACAAAGTGACGAGGATCTTAGCGATGACAAGGAGCTATTCAATTGCTTGAATCGTATTGAGAAGATCAAGCAAACTGCTTCCAGCAGTCTGTGTGAATCCTCAAGAATCGAGCTTAAGAGTGCCGTGCTTGACCTGCTCCACACACTCACCCCAGCCATTGCCTAGTGCATTACCCCAAAGGGGGAGTTTGCAATATGATATTGCAGCTCCCCTTAAGGGGGTAACAGCTGTCCTGCTTTAACCATTGAACCAATTAACAACCATGCATCATAACCAAATTACCAAAGTCCTTCGCTCTCTTGACGAGTGGGAATACGATCAAATTGTAGCTATTGCTTGCAAAGTTCCTGCCGTTAACCTCGCAACAAAATACTCCCAAGATGCTTACTTTATGTTGGGATCTTATGTCCGCAAGAATGTCACTCCCCCAGCTGAGACGTTGGCAAGGTGCTACCCATACATCAACATGGGCAGTGTAATACGCCAAGAAGAGTGTGATGTGATGTATGCTGTAATAGAGCAGCTACGTCCCACCTCTAAGAAAAGCGATGCTGCAATATGATATTGCAGCTCCCCTTAAGGGGGTAACAGCTGTCCTGCTTTAACCATTGAACCAAACACAATTACTATTATGTCCGATACCACAAACCTAGTCCCATGCAATATGTTCGCCACTCCCGATTCCGTGGAGAATCTCCAAGAATACCTTTCCCGCTTCAGTGGAAGTGAGGCGATGGTAGCTCAGACCTGCGCCATGATGGCGTGGAACTTGGCTTGCAAGCTCACATCCAAGAGCGAGTCAGAAACTCCGCAGGGTGCGGATCAACCCACCGACTAGCACCCTAACCGCTCCCCCTACGGGGGGAGCAACACTCTACCTATAACACTATGAAAAAGCGTAAAGCCGATCCATTCTTCAACCCAACACTATGAAAAAACGTAAAGCAAGATACTTCATCAAAGCAGGTATCGAAGACACTCGACCACGTTACATGCTATGTAATGACGGCAAGCTCCGTGAATGGGTGTGCTTTGGCACTGTCAAATCCGCACTCAAAGTCTACCGCTCCGAGCGTTGGGCAATCCGCAGGGCACAAAAGCTGGTCAGAACAGGTCAAGCTGGGCGATGCGTTGTCCACTACATCTACGATGGTGAGACTGTCACCACAAGAGGCGAAGTCAAAACTGCAATATGATATTGCAACCAATGGGGGAGAGGGCTGCGCTTGCCCCGCCTTTAACGAGGTCAGATGGTTCGAATCCATATCTGTGAAGGATCAAGAGCGGGGTTCAATCCCCCGCCTCCCCCACCAATCACTAACAACACACCAAACCAAACCAAATGAAAGCAACCATAACAATCAACGCCTTAAGTGAGCAAGATCTCACCAACACCCTAATCAACCTTGCCACTGTCATATCTGACCCTGACGTTTCCTCTTACGAGTTAATGGATGGATCATACCAGATTGGGCAAGCCAACCTAGAACTAGAACCAACACCATGAAAACAAGTAACACCAAGCAAGTATTATCCGAGACACTCCGAGCATATGCTGACTGCGGCATTGCGCCACCTCCACATGCCATGTCAATTCGCAGCCTGCGATTCCATGCAACTGAATCCTGCACCCCGAATCAGGCACGCCGTATCATGAAGCAAGCTATCCCAGATGGATACAATAACTTCAACGCTGACCTGCTATCCCTATTCCCGCCAAGCTGTGAGATATGGATCGCTAGGGAAATGAGTGTCTGCCTGTATGTGGTGGGTGACAACCTGCCAAGCAAGCAAGCACTCGGAGCGGATGAATACGATGACCAGCCTGATGGATTCACTAGGATCTGGTGGGACTAAGCTGCAATATGATATTTCAAGAGAGCTGTCCTGCTTATACTAACGACAACCCAAAC
>JABAYK010000171.1:307-2972 GCA_018609045.1 Flavobacteriales bacterium | reverse complement strand
TAGTAATGTAACCGATGACAATAAACACATATGTAGTACGTGTGGGAAGAGTTATAAATTTAGTAGTGGTTTATCGCGTCATGTTAAATTGTGTACATCTTCAGTTATAGCTCCAACATTTTCATACGAGACATTGGAACCTATGCAGACAGTACAACCAGTACAACCAGTACAACCGAATGTGGATATAGTAACTACACAACATGAGCAGATAAAAAATTTGCAGGAACTACTGCAGAAGACTATTGAAAATCAGCAAAATTTGATAGGAAGAATTGGAAATACTACAAACAATATTAATAATACAATGACGATTAACTTAATTTTGAATGAAAAATGTAAGAACGCAATGAATCTCACTGATTTTATGGATTCATTAAAGCTTTCAGAGGATGATTTAAAATATACATGTGATAATGGATATATCAAAGGGATTACCAATATTTTCGTTAAACATTTAGCTGATATGAATCCAAATAATCGCCCTTTTCACTGCAGTGATAATAAAACATCATTGGATTTTTTTGTAAAGGATCAAAATATATGGGAAAAAGACAATAAACACAAGAAAATCAACAATAGCATTGAACAGATTACACAGAGACAAATACAGCATATAAAGGAGTGGGAACGCGGCTATCCGAACTGGAATGATACAGAAGCCGGAACCGAAATGTATATGAATATGATTAAAGAAGCTATGGGTGGTATGACAGATAATGAAAAATCAATAAATATAGAATACATCAAAAAGGAGATTGGAACCAAGATGGAGATAAATAATGTGCTTCAATTAGAAGACCATTTACCTGATTCATCTACTAAATAAAGTGTTTACGTAGATGAAAATGGATGAATAATATAAAATAACCGACAAGTATATAGTATGATTTATATGTTGAATGTAGGTAAATATAGAAATAAATCGAAGTGTACTGTCTCATGTTTAACTGATATAAATAGAGTGACGCCTCCACCACTTAGTACGCTGGGTAGCTCACCATTTTCAAATCGCGCGGCTTATATTAATAGTTTATATCGTGTTAGAACACAGACAGTGATACAAACAATTGTTATAGATCGGCAATTTGGTCGAATACCAGGAACTGGAGGGGTCGTATTATCTAATTTTTAATATATGCGTTTATTCGTCTTACCAATGAATATACTTATTTAGAAATAATTTTTTTTCTCTATTCATTTTATAATGAAACGTCCTACTAAAAGTTCTGATGGAAACTATCATATTAACGGTAAATCATTTGAAGTATTGATTGGGTCTCGTGCTATGGTGTGGCACGGAACCGCCTTTAAAACTACTGGTGGATTACATAAATCTAATTTACTCCAAAACAAGCATGGTCGTATTGTGTCATCAAAGAAACACGCTACTGCTAAAAAAGAGAAGCGTCTTGCAAAGGCTGGTTACAGCACCAAGAAGGGACATTTTGGTGCCATTAAGAATGGTTCTGCTGTTAAGAAAAGCCGTAAGAGACGTTCCACTCGTAAAAATAAATCAACTCGCAAAAAGTAAATAATCTTATCGTAACATATATATAATATTATATGTCACGTAGAACGACCAATAATAACGCGAGAGAAGCAGCAATCATGGAAAGAGCAAAGAACGACCCGGATGTACGTAAGCAGTTGACTGAATTAAATGAAAACGAGCCGGATTTAGTACAAAGTTTCACAAGACATGTTCGACAAAAATATAGTGAGGCAAAATGGAATAGTTTCACTAAAGAACAGAAAGGGGAGCTTGTAACAAAAGCCATAGTAGCGAATCGTATTCCGATGCGCCGAACAGGAGGAAAGAGTAAAAAACGCCGAACACAAAAAAAGAAGATAACTCAGAGATATGTTCCAAAAAGACTAACAAGGAAGGATAGAAAAAAACAAATACGCGAATTGAAAAAATCAAGAAAGCAATACAAGAAGGGTAATTATTATACACGTAAAAAGGTGAAATCATTTACCTCTAAAAAATCCAAACATATTACCAAAGCGGAGAAGATGTACAAAATACATAGTTTAAAACCATCCCGAAATTTAGCAAAAAAAACAGGATGTTCATTATCTTCTCTGAATCAAATTATTAAGAAAGGTCAAGGTGCTTACTTCTCATCTGGGTCACGTCCTAATCAGACGGGTCATTCGTGGGCATATGCTCGTCTCGCGAGTTCTATTACGGGCGGAAAATCAGCGGCAGTCGATTTTAAAATACTCGAAAATGGATGTGGAAAAAATAGTAAAGCGTTAAAACTGGCTAAGAAATCGAGAAAGCGTCATGGTAATGGTAGACGTAGAGTAGCTAAAACACATATGTAATACTTAGTAAATCGGTAAAATATGCTGGAGTTCTGTAGTATTAATTGCGTTATTAGAGAAGTACATATTAATGAACTGTCTTGTTTTTTCATTATCAAATGATTTTGTAATTTTTTGATATTGTGCGAGTAACTTCGCTTTAGATAGCTTGGTCTGTGTAGATTTGAGTGTAATACATATGATGTGGTTTTCAAGCAAGTAAGGTTGTGTTTGGTTAACGATTGCGTATTGAAATTTGTATTCACCATTACCATAACCTCTATTTACGATGAGACATATATCATTTTTTCCATCCCGACCAATATATTGCTTTTTTGAATCGTTTTTAAAG
>JABAYK010000171.1:0-297 GCA_018609045.1 Flavobacteriales bacterium | reverse complement strand
ATTTTATTGTCTTCAACATTGGAACTGTAAATAAGCATGGTTTTGGTTTTATCATGTGTCAGTTCAGATTTTACTTGATTCCATACAACAGTTCCTACGCCGACTTTAAATCCCATTTGGTCCAATGTAGTGGATTCTTTATACATATCATGTAATTGTTTAATCTTGTTTATGTCATGGAATATAGTGAATCCGTTTTTAGCAATAGTAAATCGACTGTTATTTTTAGGAGCATTTTTTTGGATAGTAAAGATGATAGTTTCTTGAGTGGTATCTATAAACTTGGCATCATTACAT
>JABAYK010000131.1 GCA_018609045.1 Flavobacteriales bacterium | reverse complement strand
TTTTAACAACTGGCATCCCATTTTTTAACTCAACATCTGCAACCTCTGCTACGTGAGTATTATGACTATAATAGGCTGAAAAACCTTGATAAATCCCCTCAGATGTTTTACCCCAGTTAGACTTATTAATAACTAAATTAATGGTTGCCTCCATTCTTTCAGGAGAATATTGAATTCGCTCATCTGTTGTTCCTTTAACATTTTGTAGAAGGTCAATAATTAACTGAGGATGATCTTTGTTTAATTCAGTAGCTATTTCACTAAAAAAACTTTGTTCTGCAAATGCTAAAAAGTTTGTAAAAGGTGCTCTCCAAGCACCAGTTGTAATATTACTTTTATAATTTGCAGTACTTACTTTATAGTTTGGAACACATCCTGCTGGAAAAAAATTTGAAATCAATCCATACATATTCCCATTAATTGCGGCCTCTTTTAAGTGATAAGCTGTTAGCTTTCCCTCTTTAATAGCAGCTTTTATCCTGTATTTAATAGCAGGTCTGTAGGTTCCAGCTGCCATGTCGTCTTCTCTAGAAAAAATAACTTGTATTGGTTTTTTAGCGATGTTTGAAATTTGAGCCGCTTCTTCGGCAAAATCTCCATAAAGTCTTCTACCAAAACCACCTCCCATTCTAGTCATTTCTAGATGAATTTCCTCTGGTTTTCTATTTAAAATTTTTGCTATTTTACCTGCAGTCCATGCGGGGGTTTGAATAGGGCCTACAAGATGAACTTTTTTATCGGTAACATTCGCGTAAAAATTCATTGGCTCCATGCAGTTGTGTGGTAAAAATGGAGACTCATAGGTTCTTTCAATAATTTTATCTGCAACTTTAAAAGCGGACTCTACATTTCCGTCTTCTCTATTTGTTTCAAACTTGTTACCGTTTAAAATCTTGATCAATTCAAAATTATGATCGTCGGTGCTTTCCAGTTTTGTGTCGTTCTCCCAAAGAGCTACTAATGCCTTTTTTCCTTTCATTACTGCCCAAGTATTCGAACCTAAAACAGCTATTTTATCTCCAAACTTAATAACCTCTGTAACCCCGTTAATACTTTTTGTAATTTGATCATCAAAACTAGCTAGTTTATTACCAAAAGCTGGTGGTCTTAATACAGAAGCATAAACCATTCTCTCAGAACTGTAATCTATTCCAAATAGAGGATCTCCTGTAATTATTTTTTGAATATCTACATTTGTAATATCATGTCCAATAATTTTAAAATCTTTAGGGTCTTTAAGATTAATATTTTCTGGAACTTCTAAATTCGCTGCTACTTTAACTACTTCTCCATAACCAAGGGTATCACCAGTTGCATTGGTTATAATTCCTTGAGATGCAAAACAGGTATTTGGTTCTACCCCCCACTGAACAGCAGCAGCATTAACTAGCATTTGCTTGGCGGTTGCCCCTGTTTGGCGAAGAGCATCCCAACCAAAGCGAATGGATTGACTGCCTCCTGCAACTTGTCTTTGATAATTTTTTGGGTCATAAAATCCCTGTGCAACAGAAACCTTTTCCCATGCAACATCTAACTCTTCAGCGATAATCATTGGCATAGACGTTTTAACACCTTGTCCTATTTCAGGATTTGGTGAAAAAATTGTGACATATCCTTCGTCAGAAATTTTTATGAATGCATTAAAATCGTTAAAATTTAGATTGGAAATATCTATTGGTAAAATGGCTTCTGGCTTGCAAGCACTTAGCAAATTAAAACCAATTAACATACCTCCTCCAGCAAGTAAAGATGTTTTTAGAAAATTTCTTCTACTTAGACTTAGTGATTTATTTTGAGACATCGTGAATTTTTATAGTGAGTTAATTTATGAATTTTTTGCAGCCAATTTAACCGCTTTTTCTATTCTGTTGTAAGAGGCGCATCTGCATATATTTCCATGCATTGCTTCTCTAATTTCATCTTTTGTAGGTGTAGGTTTTTCCTTTAAAAAAGCAGAGGCAGTCATTATTTGTCCGGCCTGACAATAACCACATTGAGGCACATCAATTTCCTTCCAAGCTAACTGTACTGGATGAGTCCCAGTTTCTGAGAGCCCTTCAATAGTTGTAATTGATTCACCTGAAATGGAAGAAACTGGAAGAGAACAACTTCTTACAGCACTATTATTAAGATGTACAGTACAGGCACCGCATTGAGCTATTCCACAACCAAATTTAGTCCCTTTTAACGATAATTCATCTCTCAAGACCCAAAGAAGCGGCGTATCTTCATCTACATTAACAGTAATTTTTTTTCCATTAATTCTTAAGGTATAGTTTGGCATAATTTATGAATTTGTATTTGAAGGCATAAGTTACAAAAACTTATAATTATTTAATATTTTATTTTTTCTATAACAAAAACAGGAATTAATTATTCTATTTTTTGACTATTTTAAAAGGTTAAAAAAACCATAAAACCTTAACACAAACAATACAGAAAACTTAAAAGTCTTTGTTTTTAAAAGATTTAGCGTAATTTAGTAACCAAACATTTAAAGAAAAATTTAACTTTAGTTAAAATCATTCTATTAATTGTCCTTAATTTTTTAAGTCAAAAAAAATGAAGTTTAGAAGTTTTATTTATTTTTTTATAGTTGTTCAATTCACTGTTTTTTCACAAGAACTCCCTCCAATCGAGGTTTTTAAACCAAAAGACTATGGTGCAGAAGATCAAAACTGGAGTATTTCTCAAGGAAAAGACAAGTCTATTTACTTTGCAAATAACAAGGGGCTATTAATGTATAATGGAGCTAGGTGGAAGCTCTATAAATCAAAAAATTCATCTATTGTTCGGTCTGTAAAAGTTATTGGTGATAAAATTTACACTGGTAGCTATATGGATTTTGGCTATTGGAAAAAGAATGAATTTGGGACTTTAGAGTACAACTCTATAACTTCATATAAAAATATTTCTTTAGCTGAAGATGAAGAATTTTGGAATATACTAGAACTTGATCGGTGGATTCTTTTTCAAT
>JABAYK010000025.1 GCA_018609045.1 Flavobacteriales bacterium | reverse complement strand
TGATTTTACTGTATGAGGAGAATACCTTTTTTCTGTTTTGAGGTAGGAAGAATAATTTTCTATTAGCACCAGGTAAAAATAAAAAAAGCGGCTCAAGGCCGCTTTTATTTATGTAGAATTTAATTATACCAATTTTTCTTGCATCAAGTTGCGATAAACTGCGCGCAATCTAGTTTGACGATTGATAATTGAAGGCTTGGTATACTTCTGTCTTTCTCTAAGTTCTTTTAAAGTACCTGTGCGCTCAAACTTCTTTTTAAATTTTTTGATCGCTCTTTCAATATTTTCGCCTTCTTTAACTGGTATTTTTAACATGCTTATCGTTTTAACGGGTGCAAATGTAATTGTTATTTATAAATTTCAAAAGATTTATTTTAAAATCTCTCTAGAAATTACCAATTTTTGAATTTCACTAGTTCCTTCGCCTATTGTGCATAGTTTAGAATCTCGGTAAAACTTCTCTACTGGGAAATCTTTGGTATATCCATAACCTCCAAAAATTTGAACTGCCTCAACAGAATTTCTTACTGCTACTTCAGATGCGTAATATTTGGCAAATGCAGATTGCTTAGTAACTTTTTGTCCTCTATTTTTTAAGTCTGCAGCTTGGAGTGTTAGTAATTCTGCAGCTTCATATTCAGTTGCCATATCTGCTAACTTAAATGTAATTCCTTGAAAATTTGCAATTGGCTGACCAAATTGCTCTCTTTCTTTTGCATATTTAATAGATGCATTTAACGCTCCTTTCGCAATACCTAATGAAAGGGCTGCAATAGAAATTCTTCCACCATCTAAAACCTTCATCGCTTGAATAAATCCATCTCCCTCCTCGCCTAGCATCATACTTTTGTGAACTCTGCAATCTTCAAAAATTACTTCTGCAGTCTCAGAGGCTCTCATTCCTAATTTATTCTCTTTCTTACCTGCTTTTAAGCCGGGGTTATTTCTATCAATAATAAATGTAGACATACCATGAGAGTCTAAAAGTTCTCCTGTTCTAACAATGGCAACAACAACATCAGAACTTTTGCCATGTGTTATCCAGCATTTAGAGCCATTAAGTATGTAGTAATCTCCATCTTTTGTGGCAGTTACTTTCATCCTCATTGCATCAGACCCAGTATTAGGCTCAGTTAAAGCCCAAGCACCCAAGTACTCAGCAGAAGCAAGTTTGGGCAAATATTTTTGCTTTTGCTCCTCGTTTCCAAATTGCAAAATATGCCCAGTACACAAAGAATTATGGGCTGCAACCGAAAGTCCTATAGACCCACAAATACTACCAATTTCTGTTAGTGCTGTTACGTACTCGAAGTATCCAAAACCTGAACCGCCATACTTTGTGGGAACCAAAACCCCCATCAAACCTAAGTCCCCAAGTTTTTTTAATACATCAATTGGAAGTTCTTGACTTTCGTCCCATTCCATTAATCTCGGTCGAATTTCCTTGTCGCCGAAATTGCGAATCATATCAGCAATCATTTGCTGATTTTCGTTTAATTCAAAATTCATGTGGTTGCGTCTTTAAAAGACCGCAATATTAGCGATTCTAGAGCTATAATGATTCAATTTTTCTTCGCCATTTAGAAAACTTAATTTTACCAAAAAGGAAAAGCCTGAAACATTGGCCTGCATTTTCTGTACAATTTGAGCTGCAGCTTCTGCTGTTCCTCCTGTAGCTAATAAATCATCATGAATTAGAACATTTTGATTTGGCTTAATTGAGTCTATATGAACTTCAATAATTGATTTCCCGTATTCTAAATCATAATCTTGGGAAATGGTTTTCCAAGGCAGTTTTCCTTGTTTCCTAATTAAAACAAATGGAACATTTAATATTTGGGCCATCAATGGGCCAAATAAAAAACCTCTACTTTCAATTCCAGCAATTACGTCTATTTTATCGTTCAAAAAAGGTGCAACCATTTGACTTGCTAACTCTTTACAAAACTCAGGATTTGATAAAACAGGAGTAATATCTTTAAATAAAATTCCTTTTTTTGGAAAATCAGGAACATCTCTTATAAGGCTTTTTAATTTTTCTTCTATGTTTATCATTCGTCTTTTTGTAAATAAAATTTATACTTTGATTTGTGCTTAGGGTTTAATGATGGAGCTTCTAATATTTCATCAAGAGATACTTCGGGGTTATCCTTTAATTGTTCAAAAATAATTTTCACATCCACGTATTCAAAGTATGGGTGTTTCAATAAGGTTTTAAATTCAACCTTATTTAAATCGTACTTTTTTATTTCTTTAGTTTCAATACTAAGTTGTTTTGTAAAAGGTTGAAAATCAAAATCTGCCAACCCGTAAACTTCATTTAACTGAGAAAAACTGCAAAATCCGCCTAAGACTTCTCTGTATTTTAGTATTCTTTCTGCGTAAGCTTTCCCAATTCCTGGAATTTTTTCGAAATCTAACCTTGAAGCGGTGTTTATTTCGAAGTTTAAAACAATTTCATTTTTTGGAAAGACAAATTTGTCTTTGTAGGAATTGATAAAGTTTGAATCGACCCCATAAATTGATTTTAAGTCTGCTAAGGAATTTATTTCCCCTCCCTTTTCGTAATATTTTACAATGTTATTTGAGGCAAAATTTGAAAAGAAATTTGAGCATCTCCACGAAGCCATCCTCGGCATGCAACAATCCATTGCTAACTTGCATGGTGGTAGTGCTGGCGATGATCAATGGCGATGATGAAAGGAAATGAGATAAATTTGGCGTGAAAGAAAAAGAATAAAATTAAATCATTGAATCAACATTTGTGTAGTATATTTAGAGATTCAACACCACAAACAACTGCTAACTCTCAGTGAAAATGATGCCGCTTGTGATCTCTTTCAATCCTCCTCCTTTTCTTCCCCCCAATGTTACCAATGTTCATTTTCTTCATTTTCCCTTTCATTTCTCTCATTTTCTTCTTTCTTTTTTTCAATTCCTTGAATTCAACCGACACGGTCCATTGCCAATGTTTGAACAC
>JABAYK010000199.1 GCA_018609045.1 Flavobacteriales bacterium | reverse complement strand
CTGGGGTGGAGCCCTTAGAGTTAGAAAACAGTTTGTGAATTTGTTTGAAAACAGTGTTTTTGATACCGATTCAAGGAATACGATTATTTCAGAAGGTAGATCTAAAGAAATAACAGATATTTCTGATAAAGATCAAGGATATATTATACAAAAATATTCAAATGCTTTATCGATTGGAGGGTTTGGTCCAGATCAAACTTTTGTAGATACCGATTTCCCTCTATTTAGATTAGGAGATGTGTATTTAATGTATGCCGAAGCGCAATTAAGAGGCGCTTCAAATGCGACACAAGTGAATGCGCTAGGGTATGTAAATCAATTACGATCAAGAGCAAACAATCCACAAGCAATTCAAAGTGGTGAATTGACACTCGATTTTATTTTAGATGAAAGATCTCGTGAATTGCACTGGGAAGCACATAGAAGACAAGATTTAATTCGTTTTGGAAAATATACAGGTGGGTCTTATAATTGGGCTTGGAAAGGAAATGGTAGCAATGGTATTTCTTTACCAGATCACATGAAATTATTTCCGATACCAGCTGCAAGTTTATCAACAAACCCTAATTTAACTCAAAACCCTGGTTACTAAATCAATATAAATTATAAAAGATGAAAAAAATTAAACATATTTCAATAGCCAGCATTATTGGTTTGGTCTTATTAATCTTCGCTTCGTGTGATGATTCATCTGAACTCTTTAATGTATCTGCAAATCCAAATGCAGCAGTTTTAGCAGAGTTAAACTTTACAATGATAGAGTTAGATGCTGTGAATACAAGTAATCCAGCGGTAACGTTAAATTGGCAATCTGCAAACTACGAGCAGCAAACAGCTATTAATTATTCTATTGAATTTTCAAGTGATGTTGATTTTACAGCACCTGTTGTAGCTTCATCAATCACAGGGCAAACATCAATTACATTGTCTGTTAATGAGATTAATGCAGCTGCAGGGAATTCAGGTTTGAATCCATTTGAATGGGCAACTCTTTACGTTAGAGTTGTATCGTCAATTGGATCTCAGAACGGATTACCAATTCCTTCAAATACAATTCAGTTTGAAGTATATCCATTCTATAATTATGTATTTTCTGATTATTACTTAGTTGGAGACGCAACTGCACCAGGCTGGAATAACAACAATAACAATCCTGCTCTTTTTAGAGATCCAACCGATAGTAACGTATTTTATTACACTGGATTTTGGGCAGAAAATGGACATTTTAAAGTACTAGAAACAAAAGGACTTTGGCAACCACAATTTGGAACAGATGATGGCGCAACTGTAGGGAACAATCCTGGTGGCGGAACAGATCCTGAAAGATTTCCATATGGTGGTGGTAATGGAATTCCTGCTGGATTTCATACTTTTAAAATAAACTTTGCAAGCAATACATTTACTTTTGAATCTTTTGATGCTTCTGGCGCTGTAAGTCCAGCATCATTAACTCTGCAAGGTTCTAGCTCGGCAAATATCTCGATGAGTCCGTTAAGTTTTGACGGTCATATCTGGTATGCAACCGCGGTTAGGTTAACGCCAGGAGAACTTTCTTTTGTAACCGACAGCAATACGTCTTGGGGTAGTTCTACTTCATTCTCAGGGGTTGCTACCGATGGTGGTGGTGCGGTTCCAATAATTGTGGAAGATGATTATGATGTATGGTTTAATGATTTAACAGGTCGTTACATCTTTATCCCTTTAAATTTATAATAAACGAACTAAAAAGATAAAAAAATGAAATCATACTTTAAAAAAATAAGTTACTTATTTCTTTCACTAACCCTTTTATTAGGAGCCTGTGATGCAGAAGAGAGCTTAAATATTGTAACACCAGAAGCAAAATTTGTTTTAAATTCTCCAGGGATAAGCAACGTGTTTTTAAACTTTGCACTCCCAAACAATCCTGCTTTTACAATTTCTTGGATAGATGAAATTACAGGTAGTACAAACTATACTGTAGAAATGTCTACTGATAAGGAATTCACTACTCCAATTGCAATTGGCACAACAGATAAAGATAATTTTTCTATGAGTGTTGTTGATTTTAATCAGGCAATTACAGATTCCGGTGTCACTTCATTTAGAGACATTGCAATTTACATGAGAATCAACGCTGGCGGAGTTATTAGTAATGACATCCTATTTTTAGTCACTACCTACCCAGTAAATGCACCAGTAATTACAAGTGTTGCAGATGGAGACGCTTTTGCATTATCAATAACAAATAATGATCTAGATGCAATTACGATTACTTGGGATGATCCAATCGCCAATTCTACATTAAACATCGATATTGATTATTACTTAGAATTTGCAGCTCCAAACACCAGTTTTGCAATGCCAATTGAAGGAGGTAACGTTCGTAATATGAATACGATGATTCTTACAAATGCACAGTTAAATAATGTTGCCATTCAGTCTGGAATTCCTGTAGATACTGCGGGAGATTTAGAACTAAGAGTTCGAGCTGTCATTTTAGATACTGCAACAAGCAGTGTTTTAGAGAGAACAACTCTTACGACAACCATAAATGTAACCACATATTTAACTGTATTAGATTTATCTTCTACTTGGGGAATTGTTGGTTCTGCTGCAAATGATTGGGGTGCAACTCCAGATTTGCCAATGTTTACAACAGGTACAGACGGTGTTTTTGTAGCCTATGTAAATTTAACAGACGGAGAATGGAAATTTAGAGAAAACAATGATTGGTCTAACAATTTAGGTTCTGGAAGTGCTGCAGATGATGTTTCATCTGGTGGAGGAAACTTTGCAACAACAGCAGGGTCATTCAAAATTACTTTAGATCTAAACAATAATAAATATACTAAAGAAAGTTTTTCTTTAGGAATTGTTGGTGGCGCTTATAATAACTGGGGAGCAACTCCAGATTTCAAGTTAGAGTACGATCAGTATTCCGATGTTTTTAGAGGTATTGTTACACTAATTGATGGTGAAATGAAATTTAGAATGAACAACGATTGGGGAACCAATTATGG
>JABAYK010000125.1 GCA_018609045.1 Flavobacteriales bacterium | reverse complement strand
ATGGTATAAATAATATGTCATATTGTTTTTATTTACCAACACTCAGTTCTGCTTTTATCGCAGGATAAGGATTGTATTTTAATAATTTAATTTCAGAAGCATCAGGTATATTTACACCGCCTAATAAGTTTGCATTAATTCCTCTTTCTAATTGAAGTTTAGGCAATGCTCGCTTAGATCTTAATCTATACTGTTTTGCTTGTTGCAAATGATTGTTATACAAATGGCAATCACCAAGTTGACCAATTAATTGACCAGCTCTAAGATCAGCGCCTTTAGCTAACATTTCTAATAGTAAACCATACATTGCAATATCGTAAGGTAAACCTAAGAATACATCGGCAGACCTTTGTTGCCACATCAAATCTATAACACCGTTATTAATATAAACTTGAAAAGCATAATGACACGGGGGAAGCACCATATCATTCATCTCATGTGGAGCCCATGCACTAACCATAAGACGTCTTGAGTCAGGGTTTGTTATAATGCTATACACAAGATTATAAAGTTGATCTACGCCGTTAAAATCACGCCACTGTTTTCCGTACACAGGGCCTAATGTTTCATCTGTTCTACTTGAACGTTCGTAATCTGGTCGCCAGTACTTAACACCGTTGTCTTCTAAATACTTAAGATCAGTTCTACCTTGTAATATCCAAAGTAATTCTGTTCTTGCTGCGTTAAAACTTATTTTCTTTCCTGTAAGGATAGGGAAGCCCAATGACATATCGTGTCTAATCGTTCTTCCGAAGACAGACTTCGTCCCAGTCCCTGTTCTATCTGATTTATCCAGACCTCTGTCGAGTATTTCTGATAATAATTTTTTGTATTCATTTTCTATGTTTGTCATAATAGTATTTACAATATTCAAATATTTTTAACCATATCTCATTTTTACCGTATGATTCTGGGCTTGTATGAGTTTTACCGTTGTTGATTATATCAACATACCATTCAGTCTTGTTCTTTGCTTTAGCAGATATACATATGTTATTTTTAACACACCATCTATAAGGTATCCAATCTGATTCTTTATGAGACGGGTTACCCATATTTATAGCTTTCTTTTTTTGACCGCTACCCATCTACTCCCAAGGCATTTTCTCAGCACCTATATCTAATGGCTCGTGAGGTATAAAGCAACCAGACTTTGGCTCCCATTTAAAATGTGCTTCAGCTCCATTCTCACCTAAGTTTTGAAACTTAACTTTTAAAACTTTACACTTAACAGTCTTAGCTTCATAATCCCTATGAACTAATAATCCGTGATAAGAAGCATCGTACCATTCACCACCACCTTTAATGTTATACATAGTAGGTTCTTCAATCTTACCATCTTTGTCCTTATACATTTTAGTAGGATGCGCTACAATAAATACAAGTACATCAAACTTTTTAGCAAAGATTTCTATCTTGCTTAAGTATTCCATAGTGTATCTATTAACATCTTCTGTCTTACAATCTACATCTCTAACCTTATTAAAAGGATCTATTACTAAGCATTTAATACCTTTTCGCTTAACAAGTTCAGCTGCTTTCTTTAGAACAGACTCTAATGTATAACGTTCCATATCTATATGAAAGTAGTTACTATTACAGTGATCTGCTATTTGATTCCACTTGTCGCCACCAATATCGTCTCTTGTCGGCATACCTTGCCAAGTCTTACGCATTAATTTGTGAGCGTGCAGATAGGTAGGTACATTTTCAGGCGAAGCGAAAGCTGTTTTCCAGCCATAGTTCGCATTATAACCGACAACCATTTGGTCGACAAAATCACTTTTACCGGAAGAAGGAATACCAGTGACAGTAATGAATTGACCAGTATAAGTTGAAAAGATATCATCAAAGTTTGGAAGACCAACTTGAAACCCTTTTTTGAAACCATTTCTAACAAAGTCGGTAATTTCGTCTTCGATGTCCCTGAAAGTAGTAACATTTTCAAGCGGTACTGGTTTTGCTCCTGTGATTCTTTCTGTAAGTTTTTCTTTGCCATATTTTTGTAAGTATTCGTTTGCGTCTTTACAATCTTCAAAGGTTGATAGAAAACAAACTTCAGATCCAAGCCTTCTAATTAACTCTGTTTGTAGCGCTTGTCCAGCTTCGTCAGAGTCTACAGCTAATATAATCTTTTCTTTATCTTCAAAATAATCAATACAACTATCTAAGTAGTCTAAGTTATTGGAGTTAAGTGTTGCTCCATTTGGAACTGATATAGCGTTTGTAATACCTGCTTCATGCAATGCTAATACATCCATTTCGCCTTCTACTATAACACAATATTCATATCCTACAATACTATCTATATTATAAAATACTTTCTCAGCCCCTTTATATAATTTAAAGTTCTTTCTTCCATCTCGGTATTTAACATTAGTTAATTCGCCGCCCATAAAATAATTGAACTTTATTACATTCTCGGTTTTACCGGTCTGTGGCATCCACTCAGGACCCTCACTGATTTGTAGATCAGTAAGAGTCTGAGATGATATACCTCTTGATTTAAACCATTCAATAACTTTATCACTAACAAACTCTGGATATTCAGTAGCGTTAGGTGGTCCTGAAGGTTTAACATACGTTTTTTCAGCTTTACCTTTACGTTTGTAAGTGTGTAGTTGAAATGATGTATTACAATTGTGACAAGTACCGAGACCCCGTTCCCAATCATAAGAAGCGCATTTAGCTTTCTTATTAGCGGGTTTTCTAGTGTGAGAACAAACAGGGCATACACCCTGCTTCTTCCCTTGCTCTAGACCATGCTGATTGAACGTGTCAATCGCAAATCCATTGATCTCTGTTGTCTCTATTTGCATAGGTTATTTAATTTAATTTAATTATTCTTCGTCTCTACAATGAGGACATATGTCACAAAATTCAAATTCCTCTATACTCATACCAGCATGACATATTTGACACGCTATCTCTCCGTTATTTCTATACATTAGAACGGTAGATCATCTTCTTGAGAAGCAAACGATTGAGCAGGTGCCGCTTGCTGAG
>JABAYK010000088.1 GCA_018609045.1 Flavobacteriales bacterium | reverse complement strand
GGTGCACCAACTGGGGTGCATATACGTCCGCACATGACAGCACCTGCAGTGCCGCTAGATCTAGAACCGGATATCAGCCAGCTGCAATCCAAAATTTGGATAGGCGTCATTAAAGTAATCCACGTTACTTTTTGTTTGATTATAACCAACTACTGCACTGACAGCTCCCCATAGGGGAAATTTCACCTGTATTGAACTGCTCTGCTCGTCTCGCATTACTCCCAACCAGCTACCGCCATCTGACTGTTTATAAGCAAAAGAAATTTTTACTGGTTTTTGAGCAATAAACCTAGTCGCATTAACTCCAAAGGCATAGCGTGTTGCCAGATGACCTGAAACAATTTCACCAAGCGTTGTATCAACCCCAAAAAACATTCCCGATGCAAATATCGTATCGATCCCAAGTTTTACCTGACTTTGCTCATAAATCTTCCCAATGTAATGATTATAACCAACGCTGAATTCGTGATTCACTCCCTTAGCACCCTTGAGGAGACGGGAAGTGCTTAGGCTTAAATTCTGCCATTTTTCATTACTTAAGTCTTTGTGGATTTGAGATGCGCTTATACACGCATCAACATACCACGACCTCTGAATGTGGTTATAGCTACAAAATTCACCGATTAATGTATTGATATTAAATGAACCATATGGGTCATGGGCAAATTTTTTTCTCAGGCTGTAGTTTAAGTATCTCCCTTCACCGTAGAGATATCGTCCTTCGTAACGGAAACCCAGCCCATATGTAAAACCGCTTCTACGGTATAGAGTCTGGTCGTCGAAAGTGCCGAACTCAAGAACAATTGGCTTTGCTGGATTGCCACCATTTATATTTCGTTCATAGTGAGTGTATGGCTGTAGCACAGCGTAAGACTGTGGGTTGATAGCAACGTCAGAATGCAAAATGCCTAAGCCTTTCTTATATCCCTCAAGGCGCATTCGATTATCAACGATTAGTAATTGTCGATAATCTACGATTTTTTCACTTAAAGTATTTTGTAAACAATAGTTTTGTAGACGTTCCGACGCTCCACGAACAACACATTCAGTGTTGGCCGCAGCCTTAAGCGGATAAATTAGTAATATAGAGACAAAATAAATTAAACGCATCTGTCCTTATCACTTGTTGGTGTAGAAAAATAATAACATTATTTTTACCATCAAAAAAGATACCAGCAGCACACAAAATTGCCAAATAACTACTCGCATCAACTTTGAATAACACGCCAAATTCGTATGATTACTCGGCAATAAAGCCAGCGGTTACCTCAAGGTTTGAAGCATCATCAACAGAAATTAAACCACCAAGCTCTTCACCACTAGGACCGAAGAGTACACCATATGCATTTACAATTTGGCTGCCACTCAAGGTTGCTGCCGTATTGGTGATATTGACTGTCCCGCCATTAAGCCTATTACCTGTCAGTAGGGCGTCTTGCCAAGTTATTTCAATATCGCTCGTACTGACTACAGTTACCTCTGCAGTGGCTGCATCTGTTCTTTCACCGCTAAACCCAGAAAGTGTAACATCTAAATCACTTGATGACTCTGTAAGCGTCAGTG
Source organism: Flavobacteriales bacterium (assembly GCA_018609045.1). Lineage (GTDB taxonomy): Bacteria > Bacteroidota > Bacteroidia > Flavobacteriales_G > Salibacteraceae > JAAZVO01. The sequence continues at coordinate 1,459 of JABAYK010000088.1, read as the reverse complement.
TAGCACTTGAACTGCCGCTGAGTTCATAAAAATGTACTCCATCATTGATTACTGCAGAGGAGCTACCAGAGTAAGTTAACGTACCAGCCGTTGGAACGTCTGCAGACAGAGTTTCTAGCCCCGCAACAGATCCATTTGATAACAAACCCGAATAGGTTTGTTCCTTGGCGAGAGTCAATGTGCCAAAAGTCTCAGTTGAGACGAGAACTTGCCCTGTGCTACCATCGGCGCGCAGAACAGTTATGGTTTGCGTATTGACAGCCGTCTGAAAATTAGTTGGTTCAAAAAGGGGCGTTCTGTCACTACCACCACAAGCTACAAGTGCCATAGTACAAAAACCAAAGGCAGTAAGTTTGGACAGTACCCTGAGCATTATTACAGATCCTTTAAATTCAGATAATAACATTTTCTATCATAAGCTCATCAACATGAACATCGAACAATATGATTGTTGTGTTGTCATGCGCGAAAGTTGCGCCATCAGCACCCTGTGACCATTTCTCGAGGGCTTTATCTTTGCTCACAATCCCAAAGGCACTCAGATCGATAAAGTCTTCGGAAACGTTAAAATCAGCTCCTATAGCATCCCAGAGTCCATTTTGATCTTGCTCCAAACGTCCAATGACATTTCTGCCCTCATTTGCTCTAAACACAAAGGTATCGGAACCTTCACGACCTTCCAAAAAGTCATCTCCTATACCAGCGAACAAGAAATCTACGCCCGGTGAGAACATCATTGAAATGTCGCCAATCAAAACGTCATCACCAGAACCACCTAAAAGGATGTCGTCTCCACCACCACCGATGATAAAGTCATCACCACTACCGCCATCAACATAGCTCGATCCAGAAAAGTTAACGACACTGTCGTCACCTTCACCGCCAATGACAATGTTGTCGCCAAATGCTTCTACCGACCTATTGTCGTCCATTAGAATGAATTCGTTTCCGGCAATGTCTTCCTGAACAAATACGCTAAAAGTATTATTCACAGAAGCGCTAAGATCAGATCCAGTATATATAAAGTAATACTGACCCACTTTTGCATTAGATGTTACCGTCACTTCCCCAGTTGTGGGGTTTACCGACAGCCAATCTGGTGCTGTGTTACCGTCGACAAGCTCTAATTTAAATTCTAAAGTATCGCCATCTTCATCGGAAAACACTTTGCCCGAGGCTTCGGATACTTTTTCTTCGCCTTCTCTAACAAAAACATTTGTGAGGCTGTTTTCCAGAGTTGGCTTAAAGTTTACCTCATCCATAGAAATACTGCTTACTTCTTCATTTGTGCCATATTTATCTGTATATGTCACTTTTACGTTAATGATCTCGCCGCCATCATTTTCGCCTAATTCATAAGATTCACTAGTTGCTCCCGATATTTCTTCGCCATCCCGCAGCCACTGATAGCTCAGAGTTCCAAGGCCATCTTCATCAGCGAGTGCCGTCGTGACAGCTG
>JABAYK010000167.1 GCA_018609045.1 Flavobacteriales bacterium | reverse complement strand
TTTGGTTGGAGGATTTACCAGTATTAAAGACACTAACAATTGGTTTCCAAATCAAAACATTGAAGGTTTGATTATAGCCATTTTTAAACCTTTAGATATTCCCATAGCTTTTGGTATTGAAGCAGGTCACATAAAAAACAATAACCCTATTCCAATGGGATTTAACTGTGAAGTTGAAATAACGAAGACTTTGGTGAAAATCAATTTTGATTAAATTTGGACATGACCTTGGTTGAAAAAAAATTAGATTTAATAAAGAGACTTTCAGGACTCAAAAAAAAAGAATCGTTAGTTGAAATTGAAAAAATAATTTTAGCTGAGGAACTTTCCTATAGGGCCAACCAATCTATTGATGATATTGAAAAAGGAAGGGTTCAAAGTTTAGAGCAATTTAAAGAAGAAAACACAAAATGGATCAAAAAAAGATCTACCAAATAGTTGTTACTTCTTCAGCTTTATTGCGGTTTCAAGAAACTATATTAAATTATCTGATTAATAATTTTTCAACTTCACGCGTAATTGAAATTGAACAAAAAATATATAAAAAGATAGAAACTTTAAATTCTTTTCCTTTAAAAGGGATAAACGAGAATATCTTTAATAAAAGTGGAGTTTTATTTAAATCATTGCTCTTCAAAGAAACCCGAAACCTAGAATTAAAAATTATTTACTTTATTGATGAGGCAAATCAAAAGGTTTATGTAACTGACTTTTCCCCAACATTAATGCATCCATCTAAAAAAAACAAACCATAATGGCTACGCACAATGCATTCGGAAAATGGGGCGAAGAAATAGCCTGCCAATTTTTAACCCAAAAGGGATATTCTATTACTCAAAAAAATTATCGATTCAGAAAAGGCGAAATTGACATCATTGCCCAAAAAGCTGAAGAAATTGTTTTTGTTGAAGTACGTTCACGAAGCAATGAGCAGTTTGTTGAAACCGAAGAAAGCATTAGTCGATACAAAGAAGAGTTGTTGATTGAAACTGCATCGCATTATTTAGAATCTAAAAACATCGACTTAGATGCAAGGTTTGATGTAATCATCGTTATTGGAAAAAGCAACCCGGAAATTAGACATTATGAGGGAGCGATTGAACCGTAATTGATGTGGGATTTATGATTTGCGAATTGCGATGTGTGATGTGATAATTTTGGATTTAATCAAGAACTAAAAACCAAGAACATCAAATTATAAATGTTTAATGATGAAAAAGGAGGAAAGAGAAAAAAAGAATTTTGATTTGGAGTTTAGAAATACGACAATCAATTATAAATTAATTCTAAAATCCTTTTGAGCATCTGATTAAAAATGTTTGGTTTAGTGGGTTCACCCCTGATTTTGTTATTCTATTAAAATCTTGGTTAAACACCAAGAATATAGTATCATAAATATTTGACCTAGAAAAATTTAGCCCTAGCCCAAGTTGCCCTCCAATGTTATTATTGATATATACCCAGTCTGGATTAGTATTGATTATTGAACCATTGATAAAGTCTGGCAAATACCCATAGAAAAAACCAACAGAATAACACCACATATTATTTCTAGCAGAAAAGTAATGAGATAAAGTAATAGGTAGAGAAAATCTAATAGCTGGATAATAATAAGAAAATTTACTTGTTTTTTGAAGCTTATCGGGTTTAACATGGCCTTGAATTAAATTTAGTCTAACTCCACTAGAAAGAATAAAATTTTGCTTTTTTAGGCTCTTATGCCCAATAAAGCCTAGACTTCCAACAGGAAAAGAAAAGTTTTCATTAATAAATAATCCACGTTTTGATAAACCAAAGGCACCATCAATAGAATAATCTAATTGTCCTTTTGAAAAAAAAGAAACTAACAAAAAGAAAACAATAAGCTTAAGCTCCCTCACTCCCCAACAATTTGTTTTAAACTATCAATTTGAGCTTTCCTGATAGCCATCGGGAGCTCTTGCATGGCTTTTACTAAAGTAGATACCATTCTAAAAATTTTTATAAAATTATGTTTTCTCGCTTATATATCCAACCGTTTTATTTTTAGAACTAATTTAAGCTGGAAATTTTTATTATTGGCAGACAATGTCTGATTAGGGATAGATGAAGCCAAATGCCAATAACTAAAAGCTAAAAATGAATTCTTAAAATAGGCTTTCTACTCTCCGTTTAGACTTTAAACTTTCAGCTTTAAATTATTGACTCAAAACTCCCAAACTACTTAACTATATAACTCCTTAACTTATAACTACCTTTGCAGCATGCGAACATCTAACAATTCAAAACCATCAAAACCTGGCTCAAATTCGTATTCGAAAAAAAGTGGTTCTGATAAAAGAGAAGGCTCATCAAAAAACTTCTCAAAACCTTACAACAAAGAAGATAGACCTAAAAAGAGCTTTGATAAATCTGATGATTTTAGAGGCCCAAAAAAATCATATAACAAAGACGAAAGACCAAAACGAAATTTTGATAAATCAGACGATTCTAGAGGGGAAAGAAAACCATATAATCGTGATGAGAAACCCAAAAGAAGTTTTGACGAATACAGAAGCGGCAAAAAATCATTTGACAGAGAGGATAGGCCAAAACGAAGTTTCGACAAATCTGATGACTCCAGAGGAGAAAGAAAATCTTATAATCGGGATGAAAAACCCAAAATAAATATTGATAAATACAGAAGTGGCAAAAAGTCTTTTGGAAACGACGAAAGACCTAAACGCATGTTCGATAAATTAGAAGACTCTAGAGAAGATAGAAAGCCATTTAACCGCGACGATAGAAACAAAAGAAGTTTCGACAAACCAGATTACAAAGGAGCCAAAAAACGTGATGGAGATGATGATAAGCAGTCTTTCGACAAATCAAAGTCTTACAAAAAACCTTATGAAAAACTAGGTGGAAATAGATTTGGCGGCTCAAGAAAATTCACCAACAGCAGGCCATCAAAAAACAGACTTTCAGGTACAGATGAAATTAGGTTAAACCGATACATTGCCAATGCAGGAATTTGCTCAAGAAGAGAAGCCGATGTGCTAATTGCAG
>JABAYK010000115.1:1851-3085 GCA_018609045.1 Flavobacteriales bacterium | reverse complement strand
ATCATTGGCTTTTTATAGACTAAAATCAAGTGGTTTTGAAATAATCTTTGATATCTAGTGGAACTGAGTCTTGTTTAAAATCGTGATTTTTATCCCAGTTGAAAGTTCCTTGCTTTGACTCAATAAAGCTTTTTGCAAACTTATTTGGCAAGTAGTAATATCCTTTTGGATGATTTCCTTTTTTCGGAGAAGTATTTATTCTTAGATCTAAATCTGGATAAGCCAGTAGTTCTTCATATACTTTTTGAGTAACATAAAATCGTGTTGATGAGTATTCGAGTACTTTTTTCATTTCTAGTATTTTTTTATCAGAATCAAAGTTATTGATATCGTTAGTTTTTTTCTTTGCTCTTTGATCTGTCCTCACATCATGATAAAATATTCCCAGACCCCAACCGACAACTTATATCGATGAAATTGGAGATAAATGATGGCGTAACAAACAATAACTTCAAACATCTAATCGTCTCTAATTTTTGAATAACTGCCCTTTCTTCCAAGATTCCCCTCCGTTCGCAGAATATTCAACGCTTTGGCAAATTCTCATATATCTTGGGACTGTATTAGTATTTGTGTAATTATTATACTTCTTAAAGCAGGGCATTGCTTCAAACTTATCTTGAAAGGTGTTATAAACATCATCATGATTATATCTCCAGGTCACACCTGCATTGTTGGTGAACTCGATTGTTTCATTTCTTCCGATTCGTGTTTTTTTGATTTCAAAGCGCTTCATTTGAATTATATTCGAACTTGATGTTTCAATTGGTCGCTCGATTTCTGTCGAGAATATTGACTCCACGGTTTCTTCCTCTATATCGATTGACTTTCCAGTATTATAAAATGAAATAATCTTTTCACCAATTTCCCTCTTATTACTGAAGGGCATAAACGGTTTGTCTTGTGAGCTACCCCATACCAAGTTGGTCTTAAAACCATCAATCTCGACCTCGTAATATTCCACTGTATACTTTCTCACGGCTCTCCCTTCGGATGCGTTACTTTCTTTATATTCCAGACGCTTAATGAATGTTGGATTCAATTGTTTTAGGTACTCCTTTCTAGTTGACATAACAATGATGTTTGGCTTTATTTCTCCAATTAATTTCTTCCATATATGAAAGCCTTCTTCGAGTAATAAATCTTGTTGATCCTTGTTTAAATAACTCCAAGTCGGATTAGTTGCTATTGGTGAGCATAAGTCTGTATGAATAGCTGTTTCCTTATCCTCCAC
>JABAYK010000115.1:0-1841 GCA_018609045.1 Flavobacteriales bacterium | reverse complement strand
CTCCACGTCATAATAACTGAACCCCATACCATCTAAAACTGGCAGAAAACCAGAATTAGAGCCGCTTTCTTTTCCAAACCATTCTCTGTATGGCTTTTCTTTGAAATAGTTGCTTAGTGAGGTTTCCAATGACTCGGCTGTCTCCTCATAATCAGGAAACCTGAAATAACTAGGTGTATCATTCTTACGATCCATAAATTCAGCACTTGATGGGTTCAGTGAGACTGAAATAACCTTTGTCTCTGATGCTAAATAGTTCTTTAGGTCTCCGAAATACAAAACAGGTAAGCTAGGCTTGACTACAAAATCATTTACACGTACGCTGTTGTAGTGGGTAATGGCTCTCTTCAGTAAGCTATGGCTTAAAATAGTTTCAGCCGATTCTTTTTTTACTGTTTGACTAGTTGAGTTTATCTCGATGATAGAAGGATTGTCTAGATCAGGTTTCGTTTCATCTACGGGTTTAGGTTCTTTCTCCAATTTTGGAGCTGAAAAAATGGCTTCGAGAAACTTCGAAATACGGCTTAATAATTTCATGACTAGATTATTGCTTGAGGTTATTCTGATTGGTTATTTATATGCGAAAGACAAGAGTCTTTAATGTTGTTTAGAGACGATAGAATCTTCCATGCCTATTTGATTCAATATTTCAATCCAAAGTTCTGGCTTGTCAGAAAAGTCATTCGCATATTCTGAATATATATTGAATATTTTGGCAATATCCATTTCTGCCCAGTATAATTTTTCGACAGCATTTAATATTACTTCTCTTTCACCATTGTCTTGCTTTTCATCGTTTAGTTCAGGTATGTAATTCTTACTTAAATAGTTCATTAGACATTTTGCATACTCTTCTTTTGACCCAACTACAGAAGTGACTATTTTATTAGCTTTCAATGTTTGTTTAAAGGAAAGTGAGTATTTACAATCCATGCTTTTCATGCATGCATAACAACTATAGAAATAATTATGTCTATTGTAAAAATTGAAAGGATATTTGATTGGATAAGAGTCTCCATCTTCAGAAATACTGCTAATTAGGTTGTATTTTCCTGACATGTTTTCTTTTGAAAGGATTTCTGTTATAACGCAGCAATGAAATGTCCCAGAAAAATATCTAATAATTAAATATTCTTCATTTAGTTCATTTGTAATAATTTTTGTGAGAGGAAGTGTTGAGGAAAACTCTCTATTCTTAAGATAATCATCAAGATTTATTTCTGAACCTTTTTCAAGGTTATCAAAATAGTTTTTTTCGTTTAATACAATAACCTCTGATGATTTAGATTTTTCAGCTTTCGTATCTTGAGATATTTGTATAGGATTAGACACATTTTTTCCGCCCTCTTTACATGAATCAAATACTGCACTTAAAATTGCAATCAATAATATTAATTTGATACCGTCTTTCATTTTTGCTTTTGTTCTGTGTTGAGCAATTGGATTATCATTTTTTGGTCGACTAACAATTAAGACAACAACGGTCGATAGTAAAATAAGGAGTAGACCTAAACCTGCATACATGAAATAACGGTTGATACTTATGTCATTTGATGCTTCTGCGGATGTAACCAGCAGTTTGGGAGTCAACTTTGTTTCCAGATCCAAGTGGTACAATATTTTTTTCGTTGCTTCAATTGATAAACTATCAGCTCCGTGAAATTTCAACTCATCAAAATCGGCTTGGTCTGTATAAGCCCACAATGCGTGTTGCCCTGGCATATTTTGAATGTAATTCTCACCAAGATAATTTGCAAGTTTAACCAGTCCTGTGTCGCCTAATTCTCCGATACTAAATGTTGCGTTGATATTGGGAGACGCATCATGCATCTGACCACACA
>JABAYK010000118.1 GCA_018609045.1 Flavobacteriales bacterium | reverse complement strand
CAATTTTCGGCTTAAAATCTTCTTTCTTTTTCCCTTCAAAAAACAACTCAAAGTTGATCTTATTATCAGCTTCAGAATTACTTTTTTTGGTAAAATCTATTGTTGTAATGGTATGACTATTACTCAACGTAAAACTTATCGAGGCATTTTTTGGGATTTGCGGTTCTGTTTTTCCCCAATATTTCACCAATGCAATATTGCTAGGTGTTTTCCATGTAAAGGAAGTTTTTGTTATTTTATTTTGAAGAGAATTCGGAATAAATTGCTGTGTATCCAAGCCTTATATTTTGCTACAAATATAGCAGTTTTTGACTTATTTACCCGCCAACTTTTGTAAGACATTTTCTTTATAAGATCTGCTAATTGGAATCGCTTTTTTATCTAACTCTAAAAACTCGTTGGTAAAAGAATCTATTTTTGGCATCGAAACGATATAAGATCTGTGGGTTCTTAGAAATTCATTAGAAGGCAATTTAGACTCTATATTGCTAATGGTTTCTCTCGTTATGATGGTTTCTTTATCTGTGAAAATTTTCACATAGTCACTTAAACTTTCTATGTAATTAATTTCCTTGAATCGAACTTTTACCATTTTACGATCTGAACGTACAAAGATGGACGTTTCTTTTGCTTCACTAACAATTTCTTGTTTGATGATTTCTTTGGAAGCATGCAAATCAAAGTATTTTTGAACAGCTTTTAAAAATCGATCAAATGAAATAGGTTTTAATAAATAATCTACCGCTTGTAAATCAAAACCTTCTATGGCATATTCTCGATAAGCAGTTGTAAAAATTACCTGACTCTTATGCTGAATAGATTTTGCCAAAGACAAACCAGATATCTCTGGCATATTGATGTCTAAAAAAATTAGTTGAATCGATTCTTTTTGTAACACAGAAAAAGCCTCAGAAACATTTTTGCAAGTTGCCACCAATTCTAAATTATGAATTTTACCCACAAAAGAACTGATAATTTCTCTTGCCATTGGCTCATCATCCACAATCATACAAGTTACTTTATCAGACATTCTTCATACTTTTTAATCCGTTCAATTGCAAGGTTAAACTTACTTTAAAACGTTGGTCGTTTTCATATATTTCTAAGGTATGTGCATTCGGATACAACATCTTTAATCGCTTTTGGATGTTTTCTAAACCGATTCCCTCTTCACTTTTAGATTTTTCAATAATAGAATTCTCCACTTCAAATAAAAGTGTATCGTCGATTTTTTTAATTAGAATATTAATCACCAAAACTCCATTTACAATAGCGCCATGTTTAAAACTATTTTCAACAAAAGGAATCAACATCATTGGAGCGATATTGATATTTTCAACAGCACTTTGTTTAATTAAATTGACTTGCAATGTATCATGAAACCTTAGTTTTTCTAAGGTGATATAATCTTCTAAATGATTGATTTCATTTTCTAGAAACACCGTAGGTTTTTCGATTTGATATAAAATATAATCTAACAAATTAGATAATTTTAAAATCATTTCTGGAGCTTCATCACCTTTTTTTAGTGCAAAACCATAAATGGTATTTAAGGAGTTAAACAAGAAATGAGGATGTATTTGCATCTTCAATAATTTTAACTCTTGTTCTTTTAATTGCAATTGAGTTTGTAAAATTTTATTCTTTAAATCTTCGTTTTTTACAATGGATTTGTAATTATGAAGTATCAAACTTAAAGTCACCACAATTAATACTACAAAAAAGACCCCCAAAATAATAAACGGCAATGTTTTGGTAATGGGCGATGCATTTTCTGGGTTTAGATCTGCCAAATAAACCAAGGCAAATAATACGCTAAGAATAATAGCATAAATAGATAGAATAAGTGTGTATATTGTATAAAGTATAAAACTTTTATAAAGCTTTTTAAGTAAGTATTTTGGGACTAAAAAATAAACTACAAAGTAGCTAATCGTCATTGTTATAGGCATTAAAAAAGCCGAAAACAATTGAATGTAGGTTTTTTGATTGCTCCCAAATCCTAAGAAATAATTGTAGAAAAAATAAATGATTACCCAAAAAAATGATTGGACAATTAATTTAAAAGCGTATTCTTTTATTTTACCAAAGGATAACATCATCTTGCAATAATACTATTTTTCTATACCTACCATTATTTATTACGTTCAAATTCTAATTTTAGCTGGTTTTTGACGTGTTTTTGCAGATATTTACAAAACCAAGGCTTATTTGGTCGATTTTAGTTTTGTTTTGGTTACTTATCGATTAAACAAAAAACCAACAAACATTAAAAATACATTTGACATCAAATAACAATTAAAAACTAAAAATATGAATTTTAAAATGACAGCTCAATTAATGAAACCCTTATTTGCTAATTTATTAAACGAAGGTGGACCACTTTTTATGTACACACTTTTAATTACGCTTATTATCTGTATTGGATTAATCGTAAAAGCACTTTTAAAAGGTGATGAAAATGGTAAAACTCAAAAACTAATCGCTTCTGTAAGTTTGTTTGCATTGGTTTGGGGTTTCTTAGGACAAATTATTGGTTTAATTACCGCTTTCGATTTTATTCAATCTTTTGGAAATGTAAAACCAGAAATTATTGCTGGAGGAATTAAAGTAGCTTCTTTATCGCCCGCTTTTGGTATGGTGGTTTTCTTAATTGCTAGGTTGGGTATTATTGCTTTAATTCTAAAAAAAAAATAACTTAAATGACATCTAGATATCAATGCCCATTTCTAATTAGAAATGGGTATTTTTGTTTTAAATTGTATTCAATTGGAAAGAAAAATAAAACTTTTGTGGGATTTTAGAGGCCCAGATGCCCTAGAAACTGCAAAACACCACACCATTCATTTAAAAGAATTTGCTACAATTGAAAATCTCCCATTTCATGAGATAGATATCAAAGAATTGAACCCTATGCTGTGTGCTGCCTTTATAGTAGTTAATGAATCTGACATGAAAGTATACAGAGATGCTTTGAAACCTCATAGAGGAGAATTATTTTAACAAACCCCATGAAAAAAATAGCCCCAATACTAATTGTTCTATTATTTACTAAATGCTCAAATTTAAAGTATTTAAATGCCTATGATGGAT
>JABAYK010000104.1:14717-21018 GCA_018609045.1 Flavobacteriales bacterium | reverse complement strand
TTTACTAATGGACTTATAGAAAATGGCAAATTTAATTACTTTAGACGAATACAAAACAGCGAAAAAGATTACTGGTTTTGGTGAGGATGGTCGTCTGAACGCTATAATTACTTCTGTGAGTCAATTAGTAAAAACTTATTGTAACAATACTCTTGTAGACTTCTATCTTATCAATAAGATAGAGACTTTTAATATAGATTTTGATAGCTACATTGTATCTGTAGATGAAGTACCTCTTAATCAAGTGGTTTCTGTAGAAGAAAGAGAGTCTATCTCATCTTCTTATACTACTCTTGTAAACGACTCAGACTATTATGCAGATTATGAAACTGATTCAATTCTTCGTAGCAATGGATCGAATGGTTACAAGAACTTTGCAAAGGGCCCAGGGGCTGTTAGAGTGACTTATAAAGGTGGATATAATGGCTGCCCCGCAGACCTTGAATTAGCAGTAATCGACTTAGTTTCTTACTACCATAAAGATGAACATAAACAGCGTCAGACTTTGTCAGGCGCAAGCATCCAGAACCAAGGTACTTCTGGGCAGCCTGGTAATGTAGGCTTCCCCGATCATATCAAACGTATACTGGATCTTTATAAGAACTTCTAATGTCTGAAAAAGCCTTACTAAAAGTCCTGAAGGATATAGAAGAGGACATTAAGAAAAGCTCAGAAGCATACAGAACACTTATTAGTAATTATGAGATGCACGAGTTTACACTTGATGCCGAAGATATTATTAAAGAAGTAGAGACTGAAATGAAAGCCCGAGAGGGCGTAAGCACGTTGTCTCAAGGTACTAGAGATATTATTCGCAAAGAAGTGCGAAAAATGGTAAGAACTCTTTACAAGCAGTTTCACCCAAAAGAGTTCGATAAAACAGGTAAGAAATGGACTAGAACGTCAGAGCTGCAAGGGAGTTCCCTCAACTTTACGTTCGTACTGGCATCAAAGCCCGGCAGAACTGCAAACGTGTTTAACACTTTTAAAAGACTAAAGCAAGTCGCACAAAGACCTCTGATTAGAGCACTAAATAAAAAGCTAAAAGATCTAAACAGAGGCAGAAAAGAAGGAAGTCAAGCAGAACTAATCTCAAGTAGAAAAGGTTTCCTTGATTTAGGGCACGAAAAAGATAGCTCTGTCTCCCTTCAACGAGCAGCAAAAGTACAGCAAGCCCTTTGGAAGTTCGAAGGGAGTACAACCCTCAGCCCTTTAGCAAAGAAAGTTATAGACGAGCTTGCGGGAGTAATAACCTTCGAGATAGGAAAAGACGATAAAGGCCCTCCTCTTGATGTTATTCGTGTAAAGATGGAGAGTAAGGCAATTAACCGAGCCTCTACTTCCAAAGAAAAAGGTGAAGTACTTGAGCTCAATAAAGCCCTAAAGAAAGCAGCAGATAAAATTGGCGAAGAATGGGCCTATATGGAAGGTTCGGACTCCTCTGTACAGAAGCGAAGAAAGATTATAATTGAAGACTTTGCTGGGCCGCTACGAAAAAGCTCCCATGCTAAAGTTAAAACAGAGTCTACAAAAGTAAAAAGATCAAAAGGTAAAGGCACTCTTAAAAGTAAGAAGCCGAAAGGAACAAAAAAGCAGTATAAAGATAGGGATACAACAAACCTAACTTCTTCTGCTAAAAAAGGAGTTGCGGGGTCGCCACTAGCCCTACTTGCAGCGATTAACAAAGAGCTGCCCGAAACTGTAAGAAAGAATATGAACAGCCCTAGCCTAGAAAACCAAACGGGGCGATTTGCAGAGAGTGTACGAGCAACTGATATTATGGCAACCAATAAAGGCTTCCCAAGCATAGGCTATACCTATCAGAGAGATCCTTATCAGGTGTTTGAGGATGGAGCAGGCGCTCCTCCTTGGGCAAACGATCAAAGAGACCCAAGAAGTCTCATTGATAAATCCATCAGAGAGATTGCAGCAGAGTTTGCGATCGGTAGATTCTACACTAGGAGAGTGTAATGGCAGAAAGAGACTATACCACAAGACGACTGGGCATTATCAATGCTCTTGTGGCAAAGCTAAAATTGATTGACGGGACAGGTGCATATCTGACCCAGTTAAACGATAATGTGTCTCCAAGACTAAAGTTTTGGGATGAAGTAGAGGAGTTTCCTGCAGTACATTTGAACGCAGGCTCAGAGACAAGGGCGTATCAAGGTGCCGGGTACAAAGATAGATTTATGTCTATAACTGTTAGATGTTATGTGCATGATGACGACTCTGTATCTGCCTTAGATGGCCTCCTAGAAGATATAGAAACCGTAATAGAAGAAAATTCACGATTAACGTATACTGATCGTACAGGTAACAGTCAGTCTACACAACAAATCACTATAATCAGTATAGACACTGATGAAGGTGTACTTGAACCTTTAGGCGTCGGAGAGATGCTGATAGAGGTTCGATATTAGAAAATGCTGGCACGAGCAAAAGTTCACGCCCAAGCCTTTTCAAGATAATACAGGAGATTAACTCATGGCTAATGATCTATTTTTTAGCAGAAACACCAGAGTAATGGTATCAGACGGTACTACAACATGGGAGATTCCGGTTCTTGACGGATTTTCTTTTTCTCAAGCTACCAATGCTTCCGAAATTACTCTAAACGAAATGGCCGCTTCAGGTGGTACAACTAGCCGACGCGCTCGTCAAATGTTCAATGACTCTTATGCACCTGCAGAATGGTCTTTCAGCACATATGCACGTCCTTTTGCGTCTACTGCGGCAGCCACAGGCGGTTGGGAAGATACTGGTTCCGACGCACACGTGCACGCAGTCGAAGAAGCCCTTTGGAATGGTTTAGTAGGTAATGCAGGTTTCACCCCTTCTTCAGGTGCTACCGAGTCCGTTTGGTCTGATAATATTGCCAACACCACCACAACTTGTACCATTGATTTCGAAGGTTCAAACTTAGTAACTTTAAAGACCTATGATATTTACTTTTTAATGGGTAGTGGTACTATCGCCGACGCAACTCACCAGGCTTACAAACTAACATCTTCCGTAGTAAATAGTGCAGGTATTGATTTTGATATTGATGGTATTGCTACTATTAACTGGGCTGGCTTTGCATCTCTTATTACAGAAATTCCTGCAACAAATGTTCCTACTGTGACTATCAATGAAGGTACCTCTGCTACGAATAACTTTATTCGTAACCGTCTTACTACTTTGACTACTACAGGAAATACTGCAGAAGGCTCTATTGTTGGTTCGTACACTCTTACATTAACAGGCGGAAGCTTGAATTTTGAGAACAATATTACTTATCTGACTCCAGAGACTTTGGGTATAGTCAATCAGCCAATTGGTCACGTAACTGGTACACGTAATATTGGCGGAAGCTTTACTTGTTACTTGAGTAATAGTGCAGCAGGAAGCGCCGATTTGTTTGAAGACTTAATCGAGTCTACGGATGTTGTAACTAACGACTTCAACCTAGTGTTTGATATCGGCGGTACTTCTGCTCCTACAATGCAAGTAACTTTACCGACCTGTCATTTAGAAGTACCTACGCATAGTATTGAAGACGTAATCTCATTAGAGGTTAACTTCCATGCTTTGCCTACTACTCTCAATAACGCAGATGAAGCTACAATTGTTTATAAGGGCGTAACAGTCTAATAAAAAAATGTAACTCGCTAAAAAGGGACTTCGGTCCCTTTTTTCGTCCCCTGTGAAAAATAGTTCTTGACTTTCAGGTCCTACTGCATTATACTATGTAGTACAAAATAGAAGTACGGAAAACAACTTTCCTGCTCTTTAACCATAATTTATATAGAAAGGATAAAACATGAGTGACACCCCTATTTCATTAGCTACTCTAATGACGCCAAGCAAGACAGTATCAATTGACTTCCCCGGTTACACAGGAATGGAAGTAAGCCTATGTTACTTAGGCAGAGAAGAGCTAGTAAAACTTCGTAAGAAGTGTGTTAGCACTAAATTCAGTAAGAAAACTCGTCAACCAGAAGAGATCCTTGACGAAGATAAATTCTTGATAGAGTACTGTAAAGCAGTAATCAAAGGCTGGACAGGCCTAAAGTATCGTTACCTAGAAGAGCTTCTTTTGGTAGATATCTCGGCACTGGATGCAGATGATGAACTTGCATACACTCAGGACAATGCAGAGCTTCTGATGAAAAATTCAGGTGACTTTGATACCTGGGTTACAGAGACCGTAGGCGATCTTGAAAATTTTACTGGGAACAAGTAGGGGAACTAAGATCCCTACTTGAAAGATATGTAAAGTCTCAAAACCAGTCTATTGATGTAGACAAGTATTTACGTATCTGTGAACAGCTAGGACAAGATCCTGATCCCCAAAAGATGCCGCTCGACCCCTCCGATTTTCCGGTGGTGGTCCAAGTGGCATTTTTTATATTTGGACTACTTGAAGATAACTGGGACGGAATGTCCGGAAGCTTCTTAGGAAAAAAATGGGGCAATATAGAATATCTTTTCAAGCTTTACGAAATAGAAGAACCTAGAACAATGCTCTATATATTGAAAATGTACGAAGGTATCGTAGTAGTGCAGAGAGCAGAAGAAGCAGAAAAGAAACGAAAGGCAGAGGCACGAAAGAGCTCTGCGGGCGGTGGAAAGAATTTCACCCATAACGTGAATGGTTAATGGCAAAGAATAAAGTTGAAATCGACGTAAAAGTAGACGATAAAGGCACTACTAAAAAGTTGGGTTTAGAGTCTAAAAAAGCTGCCCAAGGTATGGACGACCTTGGTAAGGGCGCACGTACTGCTGATCGAAACCTCAAAGGAGCTGCCCAGGCTTCCGCTAACGGAACTAAGAACTTCTCAAAAATGGGACAAGGTATGGGAGGCTTAGTAGGTGTCTACGCCACTCTTGCTGCTTCTGCATTTGCTTTATCTGCTGCCTTTCAGTTTCTAAAAGGTGCTTCTGACTTTCGTAACCTTCTTGAGGGCCAAAAAGCTTTAGGTGCTGTAACCGGTGTTGCGTATAAGACTATTACAAACTCTGTAATTGCCGCAACAGATGGTCAGTTAAAATATGCAGAGGCAGCAAAAGCTGCCGCTATTGGTACCGCCTCTGGCCTATCTCCCGACCAGCTTACTCGATTAGGTGCCGCAGCTAAAACAGCCTCGGTAGCCCTAGGTAGAGATCTTGGAGATTCCTTTGATCGACTTATCCGTGGTACAACAAAAGCTGAGCCGGAACTGCTAGACGAACTTGGTATTATCCTTAGACTGGAAGCGGCCACTGAGAAATATGGACTACAAATTGGTAAAGCCGCCGGAGATTTAAATGCTTTCGAGAGAAGTCAGGCAGTAGCAAATGAAGTTCTCGAACAAGCAGAGAGAAAGTTTGGGGCCATGGAAAAGTTAATGGATCCCAATGCAGCTGCTCTTAACCAGTTTGCTAAAGCGTTTGATGATGTCTCAAAGAGTATACAGAATGCAATTGCAGGACCCATGGCAGGTATTGCTACATTCTTGAGCGAAAATATCTTATCTCTAATCTCTGTACTCGGGCTATTTGCGGCAGGTATCTTAAAACAAATACTTCCAAGCATGGGCGCCTGGGAGGAGAGCTCAAAAGCTGCAATGACTGCGGCAAAAACTAGCCAGCAGGTTATTCGTGCTGAGCTCCAGCAAACCCGCCTTGAATATGCCAAACTAAACCAGGCACAACAACAGACAATGCTCGGAGCCCAAGGTGGCGCCCAGGATATACTAAAAGGCTTCAAACCCTCCAAGAGCGGCCAAGGTGCGACAGAGTTCCTAACAGGCGGCTCTGACAGTAAAAAAGCACAAACCGCAGCAGATAAGGCACTTACTCACTTCGAGGAGCAGACAAAAGGCAGTGTTAAAAAGCGTACGGGTATGTTTAAAGACATGACAGTACAGCAAGTGGCAGATCTTAGAACTGGATATCAACTACAGGCTGGTATTATTAAAGAAGGTGAGCGCAAGTTTACTTTCTCTCTTAAAAATATACAAAATAGAATAAAGCTAACACGCCTTACCTTTGATAGTTTCTCAAAAACTGTACAAAGAGGTTTTGCGTTCATGACCACACAGGTAGCTAGATTTGGTGCGGCCTTAAGTAAAGCATTTTTCTATATTGGTATTGCGCTGATGGCTTATGATGGTTTTAAAACGGTCTACAGACATTTCAACCCTATCTCAGAAGCCACAAAGGAGTTAAATAAGCAAGTTAAAGAAATAAGCGATAGATACTCTACCCTAACGGAGGAGGTGGGGAGAACCATTAAAGTGTTAAATGATTTTTCACAGATGAATCTTACCCCTGA
>JABAYK010000104.1:4483-14617 GCA_018609045.1 Flavobacteriales bacterium | reverse complement strand
AGCAGACCCGTAATCTAAGTAACCATTTACTAGAGCAGAAAAGAGCTTTGTCGCAGATGCCAGAGACTGTTCAAGGTGTTAATAAGGCCTTCACCGCTCTTGTAGGCAGCATGAAGAAACCTTTCGGTTCAGAGTATAAGGCTTCTTTAACTACGATGGTTACAGACAGCAAAATTGCAGGCGAAGCTGCAGGCGAAGAGCTGACGAAGCTAACCATGCTCAGAAAGCACTTTGTGGCTGACAACTCCCGTTTGGTATTCTCTGATATTCCTACTCTTGATGGCAAAGAAGACGAGGGGAGGATGACACTCGACCCTTCCAAACGGGACGAATTGAAGAACCTTGATAAACTAATTAAGGAAGCCTCTGATTCTCAGGAGAAGTTTAATTCGCAACTAGATAGCGCCTCTAATGGTATTGTGGCTCTTGAGAAGCGACAAACGAGAATCAATGAACTACTTGGCAAGCGCGCCTCTGCAGAAAAGACATTTGCAGCCGATAAAACTAGAGGGGTTACGTTGTCAGAAAAGATAACAAATCTAGAGTCGCAAAACACCCTCATAGCTACAAAACGAAATACTCTGGAAGCAAAAAAAGAAGTTGTATTAGCGGCCCAGGGAGTGCTTCTTGCAAAGCAGGCAGATAAGACACAGACTTTAACCGATGACGAGAAAGAAAGCTTATCGCTACTCACTGAGCAAAAAAATCAGATGGAGGGCAAGCTTTCTATTATTGATTCAGAGGTTAAACTTGAAACAATTAAAAATAACATTCTAGCCGAAAACCTCAAGCTTCAGAAAGAGTTAGGTAAGGATTCAAAGAAGAGACTAAATCTTGAACTGTCCCTATTACGAGCAAAACAGAAAAGTAAATTTATTGAGGCAGGAGGTACGGGGTCTTTCGGTATAGCAAGAGGTGTAGAGCAGTCTAACCAGCAGAGAATAACCTTACAAGAGCAGTTGCGCTCGGCCCAACAAAAACAACGAGATGCTCAACTTGAGGAGACTAATCTTTCTGGAAGAAAGGGGGCTCTCGCCGCCAGCCCCGAGCAACTCGCCGCAGCAGAGAGAAAACTAGAAATATCAAAACAAAATGTAGCACTTTTAAGTCAGGAAATTACCCTGTTTGGGCAAAGAGGTCAAGCAGCGTTGTTAAATGTGCAAGCAGATACAGAAGCGGCACGACTGAGGTTCGAGGGACTTAGCGCGAACCCTGTAGTCACTGAATTTAATACGCGCCTTAATGCTTTAAAAGAAAAGAACATTATACTTACTGCACAGCAGAAGGACTCTCTCTATGCCGAGCTAGAAGCCCAGCAAACCCTAAACGATGCCTACGAGAGAAAAGTGGCCCTATTTGATGCTTTGGAGAATAGCCTGGCTGACGCATTTACAGGTATAATAGACGGAACTAAAACTGCAAAAGAAGCATTCGCAGATATGGCAAAGGCCATACTAGGACACCTTGCAAGAATGGTTGCGGAGATGATGGCAGCAAGAATAATTCAGGCAGCTTTATCCACTTTCGGTGGAGGCGGTGATTCTGCAGTAAACTCCGCCGGCAAGACAGTCTATTCAGGGGCATCTAATGCCGGAGCAAATATAGCAGCAAAATATGAACTCAGAACCGGAGGTATCGCTACACCTCCTACAGGCTACTCAACCGGCGGTGTAGCAAGAGGCTCTACTTCGGGATATCCCGCAATATTGCACGGAACAGAAGCAGTTGTGCCTCTGCCCAACGGCAAGTCCATTCCCGTAGAAATGAAGTCGGGAGGCCAGCAAACTAATAATGTAACTGTTAATGTTTCAGTTGATAAAAACGGAAGCGCCTCCTCTTCTGCATCTGGAGACGATTCAAACGTAGAGAACTTTGGTAGAGCTATATCAAAGGCTATACAAGAAGAACTATCAAAACAACAAAGATCGGGCGGAATGCTTAGCCCTTATGGAGTATAATAATGGCTATAGGCTTTACAGTGTCAGGGGTTCAAAGAATACCCGATAAATCAATGGTGCTACAAGCAGTTCCGCGAGTGCGTAAAGTCTCCTTTGGGGACGGGTATGAGCAAAGAATTCAGGACGGCATAAATAGCTCTAATGAATCCTTTACCGTCAGTTTCGTGAATAGAACTAAAGCGGAGATTGATGCAATTTCCGGCTTTTTTGACTTATTAAAAGGTGTTACACCTTTTGACTTTACCACACCGAACACAGGAGGAGAGGTTACTGTAAAAGTAATAGTATCCGAATATTCAAAAACATACAGCTATGATGATTTTTATAGTCTTAGTGCAACTTTAAAACGAGTATATGAACCATGAGTACCAATAATATAATCTCTAGTGATCTCCAGACACTAGCTATTGATAATGCTATAGTAGAGTTATTTGAGCTCAAACTTAGCGACAGCTCTACTTTATTTTTTCACCCAGGAAAAAATGAGCTAATAGCAGATCTTCAGTTTCACCCTGAAGGCAACCCTACGAACAATACTTCTAGCGCCGCCAATACTTATGTAGCTTTGCCGATGCTATTAGAGGGTGTTTCGCACAAGTCCGAAGGCTCTGCTACTAGGCCTACTCTTACGATGGCGAATGTTCTTCCTCTACTGCGAACAACTCTTCAAAGTGCGGGATTTAACTTCCAGGCTCTGATAGGTAAGACTATAACTCTGAGAACAACTTTTGCAAAATATTTAGTAGGCGGTGTAGATGCTTCAGCTCCAATAGAGTTTCCTGTTAAGCGCTATATAATAGACAGAGTAGCAGAAGAGGATAGCTCGCTTGTATCTTTTGAGCTAAGTAGTCCCTTTGATTTAGAGGGTGTAACTATACCTTCTAGATCTATAATAGGAAAATACTGCTCTTGGGAATATCAAGGAGTTTCTAGGTCTCGTGGTGCATGTAACTGGGCCGCAGACAGCAATCACTCTGTTACTGTGTTGGGCAACACCTCTAATCCTGTTGTTGAGTACAATGCTTTCTTTGATACACAAAATAGACCTCTTGTCTCCGCCACAGTGCTCAACGCCAACTCTAGTGCGTATTCTTCGGGTACGTATGCTCGAGATGTGCTCGTCTCACACATCTCTAAATTTTGGAGAAGTGAGACCGATTCAAACCAAACAACGCCCTCGACTACGCAGGCTTTTTGGCAGGAGGTTAGAGGCTGGAGCGACTACTCTGCCTCCGCTACTTATTCAGCAAACGCTTTAGTAAGGTACGACAATAAAATATGGCAAGCGAATGTTAGTTTATCTGCTGGAAATACTCCCGACCCTTCTTTAACCCTGTGGTCTCGTATAGACCTTTGTAGTAAAACGCTTGCAGGGTGTAGGTGTAGATTTCAAGGTACAAGAATAGGTCTCTCCTCCTCGAGTACAGGTATTGATGTACCTGGCTCAAGAAAATCAACAACACAAGGGTCTATACCTTTCGGAGGGTTCCCCGCCAGTGTTAAATTTAAGTAAAGAGCTACTAGAAGAATTAGCAGAACATTTTGAATCTGAGTACCCAAGAGAAGGTTGTGGAGTTTTTGCTATATTTAAAGGGAGGCTGAAATGGTTTCCTTGTACAAATTTGGCGAATAATAATGATGATTTTATTATGGACTCCAAGCAATATTTAGAAATAAAAAGAACAGCAGAGATAGTAGGTATTGTACATAGTCATCCAGATGCTAGTTGTGAGCCTTCTGATTCTGATATTAACAACTGCGATGCGCTTTGTATACCTTACTATATATTTAGCTATCCAGACCTAGAACTCCACGTACAACAGCCAAAACACAATACAGTGTCTCTTATAGGTAGAGAGTATATTTTCGGAGTGCAGGACTGTTTCGAGGCTTCTAAAGACTGGTACAGTACTCAAGGCATTCAACTCCCTGCCCGAGACGCATATGAAAACTTATGGTGGGAGAAAGGGTTGAACTACTTCACAGAAGATTATATCAATAGTTGGGGTTTTAAGAAAGTAGACAGCGCAGAGAAACATGACCTGCTTATCTTTTCAATTGACTCAAAAGTACCTAATCATTGTGGGGTTTATTTAGGTAATGATGTATTTTTTCATCATTGCGCAGACAGGCTTTCATGCAGAGAGAATCTATACCCTTTCTGGACAAAGCACTTAACGGAAATTTATAGATATGAAACGTAAAATATATTTAGAAGGAGAACTAGGCCAGCTCTTCACACCTGAGCTAGAGGCCGATGTTAGGAACGTATCAGACGCAATCAAGCTTTTAGACGCTAACTTTGACGGTGCTTTTAGAAAATACTTAGCAGAGTCGGATTCTAAAGGCTTGGACTTTGTTGTAGAGATTGATAAAAAGGAAAAGTCAGAGAAAGAGATACTTGAGTCTGAAGAGTTAGGAGACATCTCGTTTCATCCTGTGCCAAGAGGCTCCAAAAGTAGGTTTACATCTTTGATTCTGGGTGTAGCCCTTATAGGTATTGGACTGGCGAGCCCTCAATTTCTAGCTTTTGGAAACTTTACAAACGCGCAAGTAGGTATGGCCCTACTCGGGATTGGAGTAAGTCTAGCAACCGCGAGCCTTGCGATGATAATGGCCCCCGACCCGGCTGTAGATAAAGAGCAGCCTCCTACATATCTGTTCGATGGCTCTCAACAGAATGTAATTGAAGGAGATCCCGTACCTTTGCTGTACGGAGAATTAAGAGTACCAGGTAGACCTATTGGCTTCAGAACAAGCAATTTAGGTGCAAACACAGGGGAATACGTTACCCCGATATACGGACCTTGGAACATGGGTCATGGTTTTGGAAGTTAATAGGAGAGTTTAATAATGTCAACAACTAGAGATTCGCAGATAGCGGAAAATGAAAAGAATAAATATGATGCTACTTTCTACTATGAAAGTACAATAACACGAATAGACGCTACGGATCTTATATCTGAAGGGCCTATCGAGGGCCTTGTAGACGGTAGATCCAGCGTCTATCTTGACGGGGATTCTATAGTAGGTCGCGAAGTAAATTCGGTAACTTCTGAAGATACCTCTGACGTAGGTCAAGTGACCATTAACGGCAATACGGCCACCTTCCCTTCAGGTACTTTTTCTTCTAATCCAAGAAGAGTAGAGCTTATGACTAATGGAGGGGCAATGTTCACTATGAATAAGCCTCTGAGAATTATTGGACTTGCCACCTTAACTGTAAGTGTTCAGCCCGCTCTAGTTGCTCCCTCTGTGGAAGGCGAGCTGCCGGGTATCAGTATTACTTCATCAGGCAACGAATTTACCTCGAATCTTGATAGGCTAGATGTTACTCCTTTTGACGGAGAAAGAAATTTTTATGCCACACTTGAAAACCCTGCAACAGGCAAAGAGATCTGGGGATCTGTAACAGTTACTAATACAGGCTCTGCTGTTTTCGAGCCAAACATATATTTTGGCAATGCTGAACACGTTGCGTCTTTCATTGAAAGTAGCGCGTTTTCCGCAACGCTACGAGCCGATAGAAGTGTACTGATTGTAGGTACTGCTAATATTGACAGCGATTATATTACCATTCAAAACACTAACGGCACAATTCCTAATGGTACTTATGATTGGGAGATTGCAGACTTTAAGATTGACAGCCTGACAGTTGATCCAAGCGGAATAGATGGAGACTCGGGGGACAGCAATGGCACTACCTTAACTCCTTCAGAGTTTTCTAATGCGTATCTAACGAGTAGCGATGTCATAAGTACTTTTAGACACGGATACCAGTACCAGGCACCTATATTTAGCGGCGCGGGCAGTTCGATAAATGTAGGCGCGGGGCCTTCATTTAGTAATAGCCTTTTGGAATTTGTAGACTCCTCGTCTAAAACACCGAATACTCCGGCCACAGCAGCACCTGTATTTAGAGGTACTTCTGCGGGAGGTTTCGGACTTACTGGAGAGCAGGTAAAGCAGGTCAGCAATGTATCATTGGAATTTTCCTATGATCAATTAAGAAATGTTAATATCGATAACGGAGAATCCTACCAAGCTGAGGCTAAACACGATATAAAACTTACAATTTATCGTGGGACTGCTTCTGATACTTTCAAAATATTCTCAGTAGACCACGGAAAACAAGGTATAAATACGGTAGTCAGATCGAAAGGAGTTAGTAGGCCTATAAGGTTTGAACAGGAGATAAATCTAGAGCCTTACAGGCCTTTTACTGATTTTGCGATAACAGTGGAGAGAAAAAGTCGACATGACGGCTTAGCTACATCAGGAACATCAGGACACGAGGTTTTTGCAAAAGCAGCTATAACGAGTATCCAAAGTACCTCGGAATCAAATTTAAGCTACCCTTTAACCGCGTATGCCCATACTAGCTTTACATCTAAAGAATATCCTCGACTACCTGTACGAACGTACCACTGCAGGGGCCGATTAGTAAAAATTCCTAATAACTATACGCCGAGGCATCTGACTGCTAACGATACTGCGGCATACTCTGGTCTATGGAATGGCTCTTTTGCAGTTAAGCCTGTTTATACAGACAATCCTGCTTGGGTATTTTACGATATACTTACTAATGATAGGTATGGACTAGGCGGCTTCATACAAGAGGTCGATATTGATAAATTTCAACTATATAGAGTTGCCAAATACTGTGACGAGCTAGTCCCTGATGGAAAGGGAGGAACCGAGCCTCGTTTTAGAGCAAACATATACCTTACAAAAGCCGCAGAGTCTTATAAAGTATTAAAAGACATGGCCACTATTTTTAGAGGTATGCTATACTGGTTAGATGGAAAAGTGCAAACTATAATTGATGAAGCTAAAGACCCTGTATATACTTTTTCAAACTCCAATGTGTCCAAAGGGCTATTCTCTTACCAAACCTCAGGAGAAAAAACACGCGCCAACCAGATAGTAGTCTCTTGGAATAATCCAGAATCTAATTATGACCTTGAACCTCTTCTATTAGAAGATTCTGAAAATATAGCAAAAACAGGTAAACTAATTAAGCAAGAGGCGATGGCATTTGGGTGTACTTCTGAGGGCCAAGCTCTACGATACGCTAAGTGGAAGTTATGGACAAGCGTTAACCAAACAGAGGTTGTAAGCTTTAGTACTTCGCTTGATTCAGGCTTCTTGGTCCCGGGCGACATTGTAAGCATACAAGACTCAGGAAGACAAGGACTAGGTCTTGGCGGAAGAATTTCTTCAGACCCTACAAAAGGAAGGGTCGCGACAGGCTTGATCTCAAGAGCAGATAATGGTGTCACCATCTCCACCGATACATTCGTACCAGCTTCCTCTGAGAATAGAGCAAAAACTGCTATTATTTCGGGAACAGCGAACCTCCCCGCCACTTTCACACGAAATGAATGTCTATTTGAGATAGGGGGAACCGGTGTAGGTACTTATCTAGGCGTTATTAGCAGCGGAGGAGCCTACAATCTAGTATTCCGAGCAGGCTCAGGCGAGGATACGATCACTGGAAATACAACTGGCGGAGTTTTTAGACTGATTCCTATTTCAGAGATACCCGAATTTAACGGACAGTCTCACAAAATTACTATAGAATATGTAATTCCTGATGGCATAGCAAGATTATATATCGGTAATCGTAAGGTGCTTGACTTGCAAACTTCCGACAAGACTAATTTTGATACTGGTTTGTGGGCAGGAAGTAATAACGGAGGTTGGGGAAAAGGAAACCTTGCAACTGCAGGCAACCACGGACTTAATTCTTGGACAGCCCAAACAACTTCGGACCTATCTTTCTATAGTGATCCAGATTTTGATATATTACCGCTAGATCGATCTGTTGTTCTGAAAGAGACCAACACCTATAGTGTAACCGTTCTTATGCCCCAAGCCCAGAATGCGAGTATCGAAGGCGAAGAGCGCCCGATAAAAACAGAGACAAGAAACATAGATATGTCTGCGCTAACTTTTTCGGGCGGAGTGTCGGAAGTCGACGTTTTACCTCTTACCGCAGAATTTAGTCAGCGCCCTGCTGAACAGTCTGTATTTGTTATCAATGAGGTAGATGCAAATGGTCAACTTGTTGCGGGAACAGCAAAGCAATATAAACTGCTGTCTATTGAGGAAGGTTCTCAGGGAGTACATACGCTTACAGGAGTTGAGCATTATAACGAGAAATTTGGTGCCATCGAGAACGAAGAAGTATACACAGTAGTTCGCAGCGAAGAGGCTTACCCAGATCTAGCATCTAGGTCAGTAACCCCTCCAGAGGAACCTACAAATCTATCTCTGGTTCCTGGCGACTTGGGAGGGACTTACTCTCTTCACTGGGAGCCTCCTGTAAATAGCGACGGTTCTTTGTTCAAAGATGTTGATAGCTATAAAATAACTTGTAATAAGGCCGTCTTCCCCTTCGGCGAAGACGATGCCGAAGGAACTTTCGTCAGAGAAAAAGTCGTCAGTTCAGGCACTCAAGAGTATGTATTCGCAAGACCTTTTCTAGAGGGCGGTATAATCTTTAGTATCACAACAATTACTTCAACAGGCAAAACCTCTTATCCTGCCAATGTAAGTCTAACAGTACCTCCACATAACAGTAGCAGTTTACTGGGTAGAGGCTATGCGAGTAAGTATGGGCTAGCCGTAGGAGGCAAAGCAAATACAACTGTAGATATAGCTACTTCAGATGGGACCACCCAAACCGAACTAAACTTTCGGGCGGATGAAATAGTTGTGCAACCTGCTCAATCTAGTAAGGCTGAAATTATATCAAGACCTACAGGGGTAGACATCTCTTTATCTGGTTTGGCGATCTCTACTACTCCTTATGATGTTATGTATGATGCCGATGCGGACCAACTAGTACCGATTGTCCGGGATACTTACGAACAGCAAATTTCGGGCATGCCTCTTGATACGTGGAGCGATGCTACAGTTACTAATAAGTTTACAGCTAATTTAACAGGTACAATTAGTAAGGCTTCGAATAGTCATGTAATTACGGGTTCAGGCACTTCGTTCACAACAGAGCTACAACTAGGAGATACCCTAAGAGCGGCGAATAATATGTACTATAGGGTAGCTACTATTAAAAATGACACACACTTAACAGTAGATAGAAACCCTGAGGCTGGTTGGAACAATAAAGCGTTCAATAGAGAAAAGCTACGCTTAAATTTTGCTCAAGATTTTATAGTAGGTCAATTGCTCAAGACCGGCACGAATCAAGCCGTTTTCACTACTAATATGCTCCTGGTGAATGGGGAGCTTCTGTTGGCAGGAAACTTTAATCTTGGTGAAAGCTCTGTAATAGGAGGAGTTCCTGTTTCGGATGTTGTAACTAGACGCAACCCAGAGGGTCAAGCTACAGTAAGCCCTCGTGTTAATATGACCAATAATACTGCTGTGCAGTATGCTGTAGGCGAGAGCGGTACTCATATATTCAAAAACGAAGAGCCTATACTAGTAGACGTAGCTGCGGGCACAAAAGGAACTCTTACGCTTGCTGCTGGTGATGTGATGAAATCAAATAAGGCAGTTTCTTTTGTTAGAAAGGGAAGAGCTTTAAATGCTTTCTCTTCTACAGGCACAAAGTTTTGTAACTTCTCCGTAGGAACTAATAACCACTATGATTTCTACGCGCCTTATGGCTCAGGAAATATAAGGTATTTTAACTCCACTAGCCCCTCGCCTACTAAGTTGAACGGTTCTCCTCTTATTGAGTGGAACGGTAATTTTGAGAAAAATAAAACATTGTCCTCAGGTTCATTGATTGCGGGAGTGAAGTATAAAATATTAACAACAGGAAACACAGATTTTACCACTATAGGTGCGGCGGATAGCAACCCTAATACCGAGTTCACAGCAACCGGAGCCGGCCCTCTAGTAAGCACAGAAGGCGAAGTAAATGGCACCGTACAAAGTTTAGAAGGCTTTGAGGTTGCGGAAATAGGCGAATCTACAGTGCTGAGAAAGACTTTCACAGGTCTCAGCAGTACTAGCAAAGTATATGTTTGGATCTTATCCGACACTCCACTACTTGTAGCTTGTCAATCAGGAGTAAATGATAATGTTCAAGTGCGTCCCGTCTCAACCAGGGTTTTGACATATGACAACGCTATAGCGCCTATATACTTTGATCCTGCAAAGACAGAAGTATTAGATATTAGAACATCTAACGACTGGAGCA
>JABAYK010000104.1:574-4383 GCA_018609045.1 Flavobacteriales bacterium | reverse complement strand
TTTGATCCTGCAAAGACAGAAGTATTAGATATTAGAACATCTAACGACTGGAGCACTGCCAGTTCGAATACTAGACTCATTGGGTCTTTTGATAATGGGGACGGCGCTGGAGGAGACGGTGTCTCAGCCTTGCCCTGGAATATGTGCGGTGACGTGTATATGCTTCCCCATAGAATATCAAATTATCAAATAGCAAGTGTTGAGCCTACTATTATTACTGTTAGTTATTGGGACGGTACAAACTCAAAATGGGTAAAACACGATACTCATGACCTTATGTCGGCCTCCCCTCTTAATCTAGTGGGTCTTAAAATAGGTTCGAATGACTTCGAATACGATTCGGCAAACGCACTTGGAGGGGGTTCGAATCTATGGAAGTTCACTGGTACAGGTACCTTTGCACTAAGAACAAACGACGAGTTTGGCAAAGAATACTTTGCTGACGGGTATAGCGAAAAACTAAGAAAAGATGATATTGTTCAAGTAGGTAAGATTATTGCCGAACAAATATCAACCAATGCTATTACTGCAGATGCTATTGATGCAGGCGCTATTACTGCAGATGCTATTGCGGTAGGCTCGGTTGCAGTAAACAAGCTAACTGGTGATGTAACAGAAGAGTACCCTATTGCAATATACAACCCAGCCTTTAATGTACCTTTCGGAGGCAGCAGTGTTTTTGGAACCTTTAATGTACCTGCTCCCGAGCTTGTAGCTAAAAGGAAGAAGATAAGTCTAGATATTTATTACCAGACGGCAAACAATGACCAAAATAATGCTAAGGAGGTTAGTATACGTCCTATTTTACAAAGAACTGTTCTTGCAAACGCCTCTGCAGAGGATCAATCTGTCTCAATAGGGAATATTGTTAGAGCCTATTCACCTTCAGGTACAGGGTCTTGGACCATCGTAGTAGCGGGAAATAAGATACAGGATATAGTACCGGGTACAATGCTAGCAACGAGTGATAATGGAACAAACCCCCATAAAATTTACGGAGTGCGATATGATCATGATGGTTATCAGAGTGCCGGGCCTCAGACTGAAATAAGGCTTTCTGGTATATCAAACTTACCACAAGTCGGAAATACTATATATGTTA
Organism: Flavobacteriales bacterium; assembly: GCA_018609045.1. Classification (GTDB taxonomy): domain Bacteria; phylum Bacteroidota; class Bacteroidia; order Flavobacteriales_G; family Salibacteraceae; genus JAAZVO01. The sequence continues at coordinate 3,281 of JABAYK010000104.1, read as the reverse complement.
ATAAAGATAACTTTCAAACATCCGGGGCAACCAATGTCACCCTAGTTGACGTTTCGGGCCTTACAAACTTTATCACTGACCAAGTTCCGGCAGGTACAGGATTTCCTGGCAGGCGGAGGCAGATGAGCCTGGTGGCCTATCTGCCTGCCTCAACTCTGACAGAGTACTTAACACTATCTTTCACAGCAGCAGGGCTTTCCTCCGCCAGAGCACAGGCACAGATTAACCAAGTAGTAGGAACTATGGAGAATATAGCATGATCAATTTAAAAATTATGAAAACAAACTGGACAGAGGTATTAGTCTCTCAACACGAAAACTGCCAAGAAGCGGGCGACGCAATACAAGCCCTTGCTACCTCTGAGGCGTCTAATACAGACAATGAATATTTTTTTACTGAGACAGACGATGGAGAATACAGCGTAGTACTAGGATATTTATATCCTAGTACCACCTAAAAAATAATTCTTGACATAGAATGTCAACTTAGATATAATTCTGTAATGGAGGAAATCATATGAAAGCAGCCCGCTACAACCTAATCATCGACCAAGGGTCCGACTTTGCGTTAGAGTTTACAGTATCTGAATCCGGAACAGTGAAAGACCTGACCGGGTACTCTGCGCGTGCTCAGCTAAGACCTACTAAGTCTTCAAGTACTTTAACGGCTACGTTTACGTGCACTATTCCTACCCCCGCAAACGGTAAAATTCAGCTGAGTTTGTCAAATACTACTTCGAATGAGATATCAGCAGGCAGTTATCAATATGATTTAGAGATTTTTACAGCAGGTGATGCTGTTGTACAAAAACTATTGCACGGTTCAGTTACCCTTAATCAAGGAGTTACACGATAGTGTCTACTAATATTGCTGTATCTGATCTTACTACGACTATTACAGACTCTTCGGCAGAGTCTGTATCGTTAGATATTAGTACAAATATTACTTTAGTAGAGGCTAGGGGCATTGCTATTGGCTTAACAAGTGCTTCCGGTATTGCATTTAACCCTCATGGAACAGTAACAGCAACAAACCTGCAGGCAGCCCTAGAGCAGGTAGCAGATCAAAATTTTCGTACGACGGAAACTCCTACAGGTACAAATGTCCAGGAAGGAGATACTTGGTACGACCCTGACGACAATGAATTAAAAATATATCGCGAAACAAGTGGTGGAGTGTTCCAGTGGGTGCCTATAATGGTAGGCTCAGCTGGTGGAGACTCAGACACGCTTGACGCAGGAGCCTTTTAAGGCTAATCTCGGAGACCCTAAATGGCTCAAACGATTCGAATTAAACGTAGTACCTCTACTACAACCCCTTCAACCCTTTCCGCAGGTGAACTAGCTTATTCAGGCAAGTCAGATAGTAATAAGCTATTTATTGGACACCCTGATGGCAGTACAGGTGTTGTTGCTATTGGTGGTCAATATTATACTGGTGTTATTGATGGTGCAGCTTCGGCAAATACTGCTGGCAAGCTTGTACTCCGAGACGGTTCAGGAAACTTCTCAGCAGGTACAATCACAGCAACTTTAAGCGGTAATGCTAGTACAGCTACTCTTCTTGCCACTGCTAGAAATATTGGTGGAGTTAGCTTTAATGGCTCTGCTAATATAAATCTTCCTGGTGTTAATACTTCAGGTAATCAAGATACTTCAGGAAATGCTGCTACTGCTACTTTGGCAACCCAAGCTACAACTCTGCAAAATGCCCGTACTATTTCCGGTACTTCGTTTAACGGTTCCGCAAATATAACGCTAAATACCTCAGGAATTACTGAAAATACTAACTTATACTATACTCAAGCGCGAGCAGATGCACGAGTAGACGCAGGTTTTACTGCAAAATCTACGAGTAATCTTAGCGAAGGTACTAATCTATATTTTACAAATGCTCGAGTGGATACTCGTGTAGATACAATATTAAAGCATGCTGGACATGGTAATATTACTGTTGCTGACGGAGCCAATGGTAAGCTAGTTCTTACTGCGGCAGCACAATATGCAGACAGCGATGCTCGCGGAGCTATTTCTGTTAGTAATGATTCTGGTGGAGACGGTTCTTTATCTTACAATAACTCTACTGGTGTAATTACTTATTCAGGCCCAAGCGCTAGTGAAGTACGTGCACGTATCTCTGCGGGTACAGGTATTTCATATAATAGTACTACTGGTACAATCTCTAGTACTATTACTCAATATAATAATACAGCGGCTGGTAATGTATTTGATACAAAACTAGCAGCGGCTGATACCGACGACTTAAGCGAAGGCTCAACTAACCTCTACCACACTACTGCAAGAGCTAGAGCAGCTATCAGTGGTAGTACCGGTGTTTCGGTTTCAAACGGAGCAATCTCCATTGGTCAGGCAGTTGCTACTACTTCGAACGTAACGTTCAACAACGTATCTGTAGATGGTACTCTTAGCTCTGATGATATTACTGCGGCTAATATGACTGCTTCAGGTAATGTTATTGTTACTGGTAATCTTACCGTAAATGGTACAACTACTACTGTTAACTCTAATACTGTTGCCATTGGCGATGCTATTATGACACTGAACAGTGACGAAGCGGGCACTCCTTCTGCAAATGCAGGTCTAGAGGTAGAACGCGGTACTGCAACAAATGTATCTTTACTTTGGAACGAAACCAACGATAACTGGACTGTAAGCGATGGAAGTGCAACTTCCGTACTATTAACTGC
>JABAYK010000104.1:0-564 GCA_018609045.1 Flavobacteriales bacterium | reverse complement strand
ATCAATACTTATGACGGTAAGATGTACATCAAGAAAAATGATGGCACCGAAGCTATTGTAGAGATTGGAAACCATGCGAGTGCTGGTTATATTACTGATGGTAATACAAACTGGAATAATACATACGGGTTTATTACAAACACATCAGGAACATCCAAAGGTGCAAATCAAACCTATGTTGCATCTAGCACATCTACTTCTAATAGAGGAAATTATGGTGCTGGAGTATGGTCATATTCTGGTTACAGCACGGGTGGTAATAGACCATTTACATATGACGCTACATTGCAAGTCATGGCAAATAGTGTTATGGGATTTGAACTGTCTACAGATTGGCACTCATCAAGTGGTCAATTAAAAATTAGAAGTTTAAGAGATTGCTGTCAAGGTTGGTCTGACTATTCTACTGTATGGACTTCAGCTTCAGACGGCTCAGGCTCCGGTCTAGATGCTGATTTGTTAGACGGGCAGCACGGTTCTTACTACTACCCTGCAAGCAACCCCAACGGTTACACCTCTAACGTAGGTGACATCACAGCAGTAGCGGCTGGTAGTGGCTTGTCT
>JABAYK010000164.1:16904-21024 GCA_018609045.1 Flavobacteriales bacterium | reverse complement strand
AAATTGGTGTTCTCCATCAAAAATGCATTTCATTAGTAATTTTCCTTTCCAAATTAGCTTTTCGTTATTAGCAAAAGCCACCACTTTCGGCTTAAAAGTCATTTCTTTATTTTCTTGAAGCTTCATTACAACAACTAGAATATTTCCTACAAGTGGTTTTCCAGTTATTGAAACAATAAAAGGGTTCCAACGCCCATAGTCATTAAAATTGGTTAATATGCTCCATACCTTTTCTGGAGTTTGATTAATAGTAATTTGTGTTTTAATTTCCTTAGCCATAATTGATAAGTTCAATAAAGTGAATAGAGTAATTGAAAATTTCGTTTTCATTTTTGTTGATTTTTAATTTGATACAAAGATTAGAATGTATCGAACGCTTGAAATTGATATAAATCAAGAAATTTTTAAAGCAGGCTAGATGTGCTTATTTCAACTTTTTGCGAATGCGGCTAAAAGTTTCAGGGGTCATGCCTAACATTGAAGCAATGTGTTGCAGCGGAACTTGGTTAAATAATTCTTTGTGGGTAGAGAAGAAAAGCTGGTAGCGTTCTTAAGCTGAGAGTGGAAGATGACTAAAAATTCTATCTTCTAAAATTGTAAAGCATTTAGCTATAAACATTTTTTCAAGAGTTAACCAATTTGGAATAACCTCACCAAGTGTATTATAGTCTTCTTTATTAATAATTTAAAGTTCGGTCTCTACCAAGGCTTGAATATTCCACCTTGAAATTTGATCGAATAAAAAACTTGATAAATCAGTAACAAAATACCCTTGGGTAGAAATCCATTGTGTAACTTCTTTGTTATCTGTTTCAACAAAAATTCTTAGCATTCCAGATTTAATAAATGCTAATTGAGAAGAATTTCTACCGATTTTTAAAAAGTAGCTTCCTTTTTTTAATGTTTTGAGATAGAAAAATGACTCGATTTTTTTAGCCTCCAATTGATTTACAACACCAAAGTAATTTCCTATATAATTTTCGAGATCGGTCATAAATGTTTTAAAAGAGTTGAAATTTAAGATTCTTTTTTTATTTGATAAATAATGCCTGTTTTTCCATTAAAATCAAAATCTGATTTAAATGTCATCCCAATTTTTTCTAAAACTTTAATCGAAGCTAAATTCTCTGATTGAGCTCTTCCCACAATTTGGGTTAAATTAAATTTTTTTAAACCTAATTTTAAGCAAGCCATAGAAGCTTCAGTTGCATAGCCTTTGTTCCAATGGTTTTGGTAAAACCTAAAACCCAAATCTACTTCGTTCAACTTGGGTGAAAATTTTAAGCCGCACCAACCTATATACTCATTTGAGTTTTTCAGATAAACACCAAACCTGCCAAAACCAAATTGGTTAAAATGATTGTAATTATATAAAAACTGATTTGCCTCTTCGATGGATTTAAAAGGTTCATCTCCAGTAAATTTTATGACCTCAAAATTCTTGTTTAATTCAAACAAAGCTTCTCCATTTGGAGCAATAGAATCAACCAAATAAAGTCTTTCAGTTTCAGCTATTGTTGGCATATTTTAATATTTCTTGGTACATCGTTTCGCAATGGTTATGCAATTCTAAAAATTCAGTTTGTAAAGATGTGGGTTTCGTGATTTCTTGAGAAAAACCCGAAGATTGATGAACAGAATGATACCAATATTTTGCCCAAACACCATCTTGAGACTTTGGTCCAGCTGACCATTTTAGCATTTTGGTTGTGAATTCAATTTCTGAAAAATCACACATTTTTCTAAGTTCTTTTTCAGGGTTTAGTTTGATCTGATTAGAATCAATTACCAAAAAAGACACTTTATTTTCAACTAAAAACTTGATAATTTTTAATTGATGATTGTAGGCCAAGTCGAGTAGAGTAGGGCTTTCTATTTGTTTTGAATAAGATGCCAAAACCTCTTTTGGATTCCGTGTTAAAATTATGTTTTTCAAAGGTTTAATAAAATCTAAGTTTAAACCTTCAATATGGTTTGCAATGTTTTTGGTAAAGGTTGGAATATTTGCTTCAAAAACCTCTTTGATAACCTTTTCGTAATTTGTTTCCATTACAGCGAGAGCTTCTTCCCTCGAAGGTCGCCAAACTGCAGTTTGTTTTAAAAAGTAACCAAATAGAGGCTCATCAAACACCTTTAAATCTCCCCTAGAAATAAAGCTATACATCAAAGCCGTTGATAGGTTTCTAGGACCACTCCATAAAGCTATTTGCCTGTTCTTGATTTTCAAAACGTTTGATTCTTTCTCAAATTTATTCTATTATTAGAAAATTTGGGCAAAAAAAAGCCGCTCCAAAAAATTGAAGCGGCTTTTAAACTAAAACTAAACCAACATTACTTCACTAAAAATCTTCCTTTCATCATGGCATAGTGACCAGGGAAGGCACAAATAAAAGTGTACATTCCTCTTGCTGGCGCCTCAAATTCAATGGTAACTTCTTCGCCACCGCTAATTGTTTTTGTTTTGGCAATTACCTCATTCTCTCTTCCTGCAGGTAAATAATCAGTTTCTTTTGCCGTTGCAGTGGCCGCGCCAAATTCCATAACGTCAACTCCTTTTGCCAAAAGAGTCCAATTGTGCCCCATACTTTGTAAAGGCATTTCACCAACATGTTTTAGGGTTAACTTAACTTTTTGACCCGCATAAACTTCAATTTTGTCTAAGTTAAATTTCATTTGGTCATTGCCTTCAATCACAATTTCAGCAACTTCAGGCAAATCTGCAGGTTTTGCAGCGGGTTTTTCTTCAGCCTTGCTGTTAATCATAGATTTTGGAGCAGGAGCTTCTGCTTTCTCGCCACTTCCTCCTCCACATGCTACTAAGCCTAATGAGATTAATACTACTCCGAATAATTTTTTCATTTTTAAAGGTTTTATTTTTATTTGACTTTCTTTAGTATAAACAATAGTTATTAGCAGATGTTCGAATATTTTTTCAATAAACCTAAAATAAAAAAAGAGCTACTCATTTTTTATTTTGTAATTTAACTAATTGAAAATTAATTAATTGAGTTAGGGTTGCAAATATTTTTTCTAGTTTTCCAACCATTGATTTTTTTAATGGGTCTTATTAGTTGAAACTTTAAATCAAAAAATTATGAAAATTAAAAATTTACTTACTGCAGCTTTAATGTTAATGTTTTCAATTGGGGTATTTGGGCAATATTCAGTAAACCTAAATGGTATTGTAATGAATGCTCAAACAGGGCAGGCAACACCGAACCAAACAATTACTTGGTGGTTCTCACCAAATGCGCCAATTTCAGGTGGCCCAACAGGAACAATAGTAACTGATAATATGGGTATGTTTTCTGACTCTATTTCGGTATTTACTCCATCAGGTTGGTTTTTGTTGACTACTACAAATTGTGATGGTTCAACTTTAAACGATTCTCTTTATTTTCAGATAAATACTACAGGTAACTTTATTACAACTTTAATTAACTATTGCGATACAGGTAATTATCCACCGCCACCGCCAATGTGTGATGCTTCATTTACACATGGACCAAACCCAAGTGGACAAGGAACTATTTTTACTATGAACTTTCCAAATCCTCAGGCAATTTATTTATGGGATTTTGGTGATGGTAGTTATGATACCACACAATTTGCTGCAACTCAACATATGTATATGCCATCAGGAACAAATATGTTTACCGCTTGTGTTACAATGGTTGCAGGTAATTGCATTGACTCAAGTTGCTCACTTGTTACCATTAATAACACCAATCCTAATCAGGTTTCTACTATTTTGGGAAGCGTTGATGTCGGAAATATTTTTGCTACCGATGCAATTGTTTATCTTATTGAGTTTGATACAGCTTCTGGAGGAATTTTAGCAGCTGTTGACACAAGCTCTTTAATCCAAGGTACTTTTGAGTTCGATAGTGTTCCAAATGGTTTTTATCTTTTAAAGGCAGCCCTAAACCCAAGTGATCCTGATTATCAAAATTTCTTGCCAACTTATTTTGCTGGCTCCTCCCCAATATTCGGGGCTAGCAGCTCTTTATTTTGGTTCCAAGCCATGACTGTTCCAATTTTAACTCCGGGCACAATATTTTTTGCTCAAATAAATATGATTCCTGGTAATAATCCTGGAGGGCCTGGCTTTATTGGCGGG
>JABAYK010000164.1:0-16894 GCA_018609045.1 Flavobacteriales bacterium | reverse complement strand
TAGATAATAATGATAATCCAGTTGATTACACTTATTCTGATAAAGATGGCAAATTTGAATTTGCGAGCATTCCATACGGAGATTATAAACTTTATACTGAGGTTTCAGGTTTAACAACCCAAGAGGTTTTTGTTACTGTAGATGCTCAAAACCCTAAGGTTGATTTGGTAGATGTTATTATTTCTAGCTCAGGTGTTAATGGTACTGTTGGAGTTAGAAAAATATCAAAAGCAAACGAAGTGGCAGTTTATCCTAATCCTGTAAAAGATAATTTAACTATTGATTTGGGTGAAGGACAAAACGGAACTATTCAAATTATTGATCTTGCCGGAAAAGTTATTATTTCTGAAACCTTAAATAGTAATATCTTTAACGTTGATTTACAAAACCTTAGTAGTGGAATTTATTGTTTGTCTATTTCGTCTCAAGGTAAATTGCATCAATCTAAGTTAATTAAAGACTATTAAAAGAAGTGAAGCCAAGCAATGAGCTTATAAATTCATGTATTAACGGAAAAGAGAAAGCACAGTACGAATTATTCAAACTGTACTTTCCTTACTTGATGAGTATTGCTATTCGTTATCATAAAAACGAAGAAGATGCATTGCATGTATTAAATATCGCTTTCTATAAAATATTATCAAATATTGGCTCGCAAAAACAAGAAAGTTCTTTTAAAGCTTGGGCAAGAAACATAATGGTAAATACCATTATAACAGAGCACAGAAAGAATGTTAAATACAAAACCACCATGGCTCCAGTAGATTTTGCTATGGAAAATGGCTCTTTAGAAGATTGGGAGTTTGATGAGATAAACGAAAAAATAAACTCTGATTTTCTATTGGATAAAATGAATGAATTGGAGGAGCCAGAAAGAACAGTTTTAAACCTTTATGTTATCGAAGGTTACAATCACAAAGAAATTGCCGAAATGCTAGGTTTTCCAGTAGGAACTTCAAAATGGCATTTATCGAAAGCAAGAAAAAATTTAAAAAGAATTCTTACGAAGGTTATAGAATTAAACAAAGCCTTGTTGTTATGAAAAAAGAAGGAAAAAATATTGATGATTTATTGAACGAGAAGTTTTCTTCAGCTCAATATCCATTTAAAGAAGCATATTGGCAAGGAGCCAAAGGCTTTATGGCATCAAATGCTCCAAAGGCAGCTTTTAATTGGGTAAAATTTGGTTATTTAAGCACAATAGTTGTTTCAGTGGCAACAGCAGTTGTCTTTGGAGTTTTATATTTTAATGAATCAATTAGTAACAACAAATTAGAAAGTCAATCTCAAAATATTTCATCTATTAACAATGTTTCAAATAATCAAGAAAAAAATGATTTAACTAATGAAATAGAAACTAAACCAAACAATAGTTTGAAAAGCATTATTGGTGAAAAAGAAGAGGAGAAAAGTTCAAGTTTAAAACTAGAAATTAATACCCTTAAACCGGAACCCAACAAACAATTAGCAAAAAGAAGTTCATTTCAAAATAACAATAACCCTAGAGAAACTTTATTAGCCAAAAATGCAAGAAATAAGAATAATCAATTAAATCAATCATTCGATAACGCTTCAGAAGTTACAGATGAGGGTGATGAAATAAACACAGCAACTTTTTCAAGTTTAGAAAATCTGAACTCTCCATTAGTAACTGATTTTAGAAAAGACGACATTTTAAAAGTAATGCCATTTTATGGACTTGGCGACTATTCAAATTCAAATAGCATATTAACAAAAGAGTTTGAAAAAACACCTTTGATAAAAACACAAACCAATACCTTGGTTTTAGGCCCAAAAATGGTTTTGATGCCCGGTGAAGAAACCGGAGAACTAAGTTTAGGATTAGGTTTTGGTGCAGAATACAGGAAAAACTTACTTAAAAACTTTAGTGTTGGAGTTGGTGCAGATTTCATGACCTACCAAACCAAAGATTTATTTGGTATTACAAGAATAAATTCAATTGAAGTTGAAAACGAAATTGTGGAGCAACAACCTAAAATAACTGAAACTTCGCAAATGGTAAACGGATATTACTTTAACAATGGTGTGGCATTTTCTGGTCTTGTTGAAGAAACCACTTTTGATACTACTTACAATATGATTACTCGTGTCGAAAAAAGTACGGTTTCAGATACTACCGAAACCAATGTGTTACATAAGCATAGGGCCAAATATTTAACAATTCCCATCAATATTTACTACAGTTTAAATTTTGGAAGGTTTGATCCAGGAATTTCCGTTGGAAGTTCTTTTTCTCAAAAAATAGGTGGCGAGACAGCAGTAGGAGACCAAGTACCAGAAAAACTATTTTACCCCAATTTTATTACCGATTTAAACGGAGGAATTGTACTAGGATATTATTTTTCTCCATCAATTCATATTGAATTAAGATCGGCTTATCAACATAGGCTAAACCCAACATTTGGCTCTGGTAAACAACTTTTTAATGCCATTGGATTAAGATATCAGTTTTAACAAAACTTGTTTAATTGGTTTTACTTTATTTTGGCGCTGTGAAACTACTTATCCTCAATGGTCCCAATTTGAATCTTTTAGGCAAAAGAGAACCAGAAATTTATGGAAGCCAATCTTTCGAAGATTATTTGTTAGAATTAAAAAAAGATTTTCCCGCAGTTGATTTCAGTTATTTCCAATCTAATGTTGAAGGAGAAATAATAAACGAACTTCAAAAAGCAGATGAAAATTTTGAAGGAATTATTTTTAATGGTGGAGGTTACACCCATACTTCAGTAGCCATTGCAGATTGCATTGCCTCAATTAAAACCCCTTTGGTTGAGGTTCATATCTCAAATATTCATGCAAGAGAAAAGTTTAGAGAAACTAGTTTAACTGGAAAGTATGCCAAGGGTGTTATTACTGGCTTTGGATTGTATGGTTATAAAATGGCAATAAGGTTTATTGTAGAAAATTAATACAACCTTAAAACATCACCTTCATTTTTAACTCTTCTATAGAGTTTTTTAAATCATTATTGCAATACTTGCAAATGCTATAATGGGCTTTTAAGTTTTTGTTTTGCAGGAGCTTACCTTTTAAAGCATCTTCCAATTCAAACCAGTTGTCATCAATTTTTATTTTTTTACAATGGCTACACATTGGGTAACCTGCTTCGCCTAAAATGGCAATTATATCAGGTGTATATCCATCGGCTTTAAACTTTTCGCTCATTAATATATTGTGAAAAGCCACCCCATTTTCAATATGAGGAAAAACCTCCATTTGCATAAACCTCATTCTATCTCGGCTATCGCATCTAAATGAAATTTTAACCGATTCTTTTGTTTTTCTAATGGCAGCAATAAGTTCTTGATAAAGCTTTTTTACCAATCCATTGGTAATAAAATTCCAAATGGGTTTACCCAAAGATTCTTTTACTAATCTTTCTCCATCGTTTTCAACTGCAAATTTTATGTATTCTTCATTTATGTAAAAAATTACATCATTTTCGTCAATGTGATATGTGTAAACTGGTTGGTCCATTTCGAAGCAAAATTCTAGTATATTCCTTTGGTAGAACATGATAGTTCTCACTAATAAAACTGAACTTTTGCAAGTTTTAAAATTTCACTTTCTTTGAGCCCAATCTGAAGACGAAGGAATTATGGTTACAAACGATGCAGTTGTATTAGGAATGTTAATGATTTTATTGGGAGCGATATTTTATACGTCTTCCACTCCGAAGTTTGCAAAATTTTATAAAATAGTGCCTGCACTCTTATTGTGCTACTTTTTGCCCTCACTGCTAACTACTTCAGGGTTAGTAGATCCAAAAAACTCACAACTTTATTTTGTTGCCTCTCGTTACTTTTTGCCTGCTAGTTTGGTTTTACTCACCTTAAGTATCGATTTAAAAGAAGTTTTCAAACTCGGACCAAAGGCATTAATTATGTTTTTTACGGGCACTGTCGGCGTTATTTTAGGCGGACCAATTGCTATTTTAATAACATCAACCTTCGCACCCGATTTGGTTGGGGGAGCGGGTCCTGAAGCTGTTTGGAGAGGCATGACAACCATTGCAGGCTCTTGGATAGGCGGCGGGGCAAACCAAGCAGCTATGTACGAGGTTTTTGAACCATCAGACAGTCTTTACTCTATTATGATAACTGTTGATGTAATTGTAGCTGAGGTTTGGATGGCCATTTTGTTGCTAGGTGTTGGAAAGTCAGATCAATTGGATAATTACTTTAAAGCAGACTCAAGCGCGGTTACAAGTCTAAAAAACAAAATGCAAAACTTTAGTACCAAAATTGCCAAAGTGAGCACTTTTCCCGATTTTGTAATTATTCTTGGTTTTGCCCTAGGAGCAACAGGTTTGTCTCATTTAATTGCAGATTTTATGGCTCCCTTTATCGAGAATAATTATCCCTATTTAGCGAAGTTTAGTTTAACCTCAAAATTCTTTTGGCTAATAGTTTTGGCTACCACTTTTGGGATAATCTTAAGCTTTACCAAAGCAAGACAATACGAAGGAGCAGGGGCATCAAAAATAGGAAGTGTGTTTATTTACTTTTTGGTGGCTACAATTGGAATGAAAATGAATGTTTTAGAAATATTCGATAACCCCGGGTTATTCGGAGTAGGAGCTATTTGGATGGCTTTTCATGTTTTATTGCTTTTTATTGTAGGCAAAATAATTAAAGCCCCGTTTTTCTTTTTGGCGGTAGGTAGTAAGGCAAACATTGGCGGTGCAGCAAGCGCGCCTGTTATTGCAGCGGCCTTTCATCCTTCTTTAGCGCCTGTAGGAGTATTGTTGGCTGTTTTAGGGTATGCTTTAGGTACTTATGGCGCTTGGATTTGTGGGTTGTTAATGCAAATGATTACTCCTTAGCTTTTGATTTAAATTGATGGATTAACTCATTCACCAAACCGCCAGCTAAAAAACCAATAACCATTAATTTAAATATATCTACATTTCTAATGCCGTCGTAAGTCCCGTTAGCCATAAAGTTGCTGCTTAAAGCCACAACAAACATGATTAACCAAATTAAACGGGTTTATTTTTTGTTTTCATTTTTAATAAATTAATATTTGATACATAAATGCAATTTTTAGGTAAAATATTTCTATCAACGTTTGCTGTGCTTATTTCTGCTTGGCTTTTGCCTGGTGTTAGGGTAGAGGATTTTCTATCGGCTTTTTTGGTGGCTATATCATTAGCCATTTTAAATGCTATTGTAAAGCCAATACTTATCATTTTAACAATTCCAGTAACAATAATTTCTTTGGGGTTATTTCTATTGGTTATTAACGCATTTATAATTTATTTGCTGATAGTATGGTTACAGGCTTTGAAGTAGATGGTTTTTGGTGGGCCATATTTTTTAGTATTGTGCTCTCTTTGGTTACTTCAATTTTGAGCGGATTCGATAAAAAAGAAAACACAAAAAGACGTGATAGATAAATTAAAGCAGCTTTTTCCTTTTATTCCATTTAAAACAGTTTTAAAAAGAGGAGTTGTAGAATGACTTAGTTTTTTCAGCTAAAATTTCAGATTGGTAAATTCCAAATAATGTTATTCCTGAAAAAACAGAAATCAGAAAAAGAGTTGAAATTATAATACCTTTATTTCTAGAGGTAACATTTCTTTTTTTCAAGTTCATTTTAACTTTTAAAAGTTATTTTAAACTCTGTCCCTTTATTTACTTCGCTTTCAAAAGAAATTTCGCCATTAAGTAATTTAAGTATTTCATAAACCAATACCAAGCCTAAACCAGAAGAAGGCTCATTATTAGTACCCATTCTATTGGTCTTAAAACCTGGTTTAAATAAGTTTTTCCGTATTTCATCAGGCATTCCTATTCCATTGTCTTTTATTGTTAAAATTACCTTACCTCGTACTTTGGCCAAATTGAGAACTACTTGCCCTCCATTTTTAGTGAATTTTATTGAGTTACTTAGTAAATTACGCAATACTGTTTGTAATAAATCTATATCGCTAATAATTGTTACTTGCTCCTTAATTGTGAGTTTTACAGTTACTTTTTTTAGAAGAAAGTTAGCTTTGTTTGTTTGGATTAATTCTTCTAATAGCTTATTGAGGTTAATTTCTTGAAGATCAGGCTTTATGGCTTTTAAATTAATTCTTGACCACTGTAACAAATTTTCTAACAAACCAAAAAAGGCTTGGCCTGTATTGTTTTGAGTACTCAATAAATACTTAAGCTCCTCTTTCGACATATTTTCAAAATCGCTTTCAATTAAGCTCGAAAGTGCCACTATATTGCCCAAAGGGCTTCTTAAATCGTGGGCTATAATTGAAAAAAACTTGTTTTTAGCCTCAATGGCTTTTTTTAAGTAATACTCTTGCTTTTTTCTTCTGGTAGCAAAAAGAAGTGATTTTTGAAGGTAATTCGGAGTTAATAAATTCTTTTCTAAATAATCTTGTGCACCCTTTTCTATGGCGTATTCCCCTAAATCAATATCATCATTTCCGGTAACAATTATCAAACAAGGTTCAGGGAAATTTTCAACTATTGCATCAGCGTGATTATCTTCAATGTAAAGGATATTTATTTCCCTCTTAATTTTTAATTTTTTTCAATTTTAATCTGAACCATCATTATTTATTATGATGAAAATCAAGAAAATACAAATTAAAAAGTGACTATTTGCAACTATTATGTTTGCTAAAAGTTTGAAGATTTTGATTAAACAATATTTGTTGAGGTTAGTTATTAATGAATGCTTAAAATAGCCTTCGATACAATTTATGCCCATCCTTTACCAAAGGATCATAAATTCCCCATGGAAAAGTACGAATTGCTACCACAGCAATTAATCTATGAAGGAACTGTAACTGAAAACAACTTTTTTAAGCCTAAACCAATTGACGAAGAAGTTATTTTGAAAACCCATGATGAAACATATTTCCGAAGGTTAAAAAATTTAGAAATAACTCCAAGAGAACAAAGAAAAACAGGATTTCCACATTCAAAAGAACTTATCGATAGAGAAATTACCATAATGGGAGGAACATTTCAAGCTTCAGAATATGCAATGGAGTTTGGTGTTGCCTTTAATATAGCAGGTGGTACGCACCATGCTTATACCAATAGAGGAGAGGGTTTTTGCTTGCTTAATGATATTGCTATAGCCGCAAACCAATTGTTAAACTTGGGCTTGGTAAAAAAAGTTTTGGTGGTCGATTTAGATGTGCATCAAGGAAATGGTACGGCTCAAATTTTTCAAAATAATGCCGATGTTTTTACCTTTTCTATGCATGGAAAAAACAATTACCCTTTACACAAAGAGGTTTCAGATTTAGATATTGAGCTTTTAGATGGAACAGATAACAAAACCTATTTAAAAATATTGAGAGAAAAATTGCCAAAACTCCTAGAGTTGCATCAACCTGATTTTATTTTTTACCAATGCGGAGTAGATGTTCTAAAAACAGATAAGCTTGGAAAGTTAGGGCTTTCAATACAAGGTTGTAAAGAAAGAGACCGATTAGTACTTGAAACAGCAAAATCAAATCAAATACCTATAATGGTCTCTATGGGAGGTGGATACTCAGAAAAGATTAGCGATATTGTAGATGCTCATGCCAATACTTACAGACTGGCCCAAGAAATATATTTCTAATTTGTAATTGAAACCGAGCTAAATTTGCCGAATGCCCGTTTTTGAGCTTTCAAATGAAGTTATTTTTCCACCCATCAACCTCGCCAGAGAAGATGGGTTGCTTGCCATTGGAGGTGATTTAACATCTGAAAGACTTTACCATGCTTATAAAAACGGAATTTTTCCTTGGTATAATTTAGATCAACCTGTACTTTGGTGGAGCCCAAATCCGAGGTTTGTGTTGTTTCCAGAAAAAATAAAAGTATCAAAAAGCATGCGTTCTGTAATGCGAAACAAAGGGTTTATTGTTACTTATAATCAGAACTTCAAAGAGGTTTTAAATAACTGTCAAAAGCTTCCTCGAAAGGGGCAAGATGGCACTTGGATTACACCCAAATTAAAAGAAGCTTTGTTTCAATTTCATGAAGAAGGTTGGGCTCACTCTGTGGAAGTTTGGCAAAATAACCAACTTGTTGGCGGATTGTATGGTATTGCAATGGGGAACTGCTTTTTTGGCGAATCGATGTTTACCACAGTTAGCAATGCTTCTAAAGTTGGCTTTATTTCTTTGGTAGAGAAGTTAAATGAATTAAACTTTAAATTGATTGATTGCCAAGTTTATACTCAACATTTAGAATCTTTAGGCGCTGAAAACGTTCCTCGAAAGGTTTTTAGCCATTTACTTAAGGACCAAGTTGGCGAAAGCCCAAGTAAAACTATTTTGAATGACTAGGGAAGAGGCCATACTAATTTTAGGAGTAAAATCTACAAACCAAGAAGAAATTGAAAATAGATTTGAAGAACTTCTATTTGAAAAAAAGCAATTTTTTTTAACAAGAACTCCAATAAAGCAGGTTTTCGAAGCCCATTTAAATAAACTAATTAAGTATTTCGAAGCCGCTAATTTCCTGCTTGATAAACCAAACCCACCAATTGATTTAGTTACTGAAGTTGAAAGTTTAAGTGGATTAGATGAAGTATTAAATCATCAAATGCAACTTAAAAACAAATTAGTAAACCAAAACGATGTAAGCTTATTGGTTAGTTTAGTTAATCTACTTTTACTGATTGAAAATCAATATGATGACATTGTTTATTTAGGGATTTTGCCAATAGCAAAATCAGAATTTTGGGAAAATCAAATAATTCCAATTGCCAACAAATCAGATATTATGGAAATTAGAAATGCTTATTTAAAGCTTCGTGAATTTCATAATTCGTCTAGTTTAACTGCCGAGGAAAGAGATGTAATAATGAAGGAATTTTTTAGAATAAAGGCAAAACAAAAAAGAGGTTAAACATTTTACACAAATGGTTTAGCCTAGTAAGTCGGGCAGTTTATATTTGTGCATCTTAAATAACTAAAATTTAAAACCATGGAGCAAGAAGAAGGAATCTTAAAACCTACATTAAATTACGGTGCCATGCTTGGTACGCTTTTAATTGTGGTTTCTTTGGTATTTTACTTACTAAATATTAAAGACACAACTGTAAGTTCCATCATTACATACATAGCTTTAGCAGGAGGTGTTTTTTATGCTCAAAATCATTATAAGTTAAATTACACAGAAGGCTTTATGAGTTATGGAAAAGCCTTAGCTATTGGAGCTTTAACTTGCTTATTTGCAGGATTTATTAGTGCAATTTATTCTTATGTTTTTATAAAATTTGTAGATGCATCAATGATTGATGTTGCTATGGAGCAAGCTTACTCTGATATGCAAGAAAGAGGCATGGATGAGGAGCAAATTGACCAAGCCATGCAAATGAGCTCTATGTTTATGACACCCGGCGTTATGGCCTTTTTTGCTTTTATAGGCACAGCTTTAATTGGATTTTTAGAATCTTTGGTGATTTCGATATTTACTAAAAAAGATAACCCTGAAGAATTAGCTTAATTTATGGATATTTCTGTTGTAGTTCCTTTATTTAACGAAGAAGAATCTTTGCCAGAATTAACCTCTTGGATTGATAAGGTTATGAAAACCAATAGCTTTACTTACGAAGTTATTTTGGTTGACGATGGAAGTAAAGACAAGTCTTGGCAGGTTATCGAAGAATTATCTGCTCAAAATAAATCAATAAAGGGAATAAAATTCAGAAGAAATTATGGCAAATCTGCAGCCCTAAATAAAGGTTTTGAAGCGGCTCAAGGCGATGTTGTAATTACAATGGTTGCTGATTTACAAGATAGCCCTGACGAAATTCCTGAATTATTTGATTTAATAAAAAACAAAGATTTCGATTTAATTTCTGGTTGGAAGAAAAAGCGCTACGATCCAATCACCAAAACAGTGCCTACCAAGCTTTTTAATTGGGCAACACGCAAAATGAGTGGAGTTTACCTGCATGATTTTAATTGCGGCCTAAAGGCATACAGAAAAGAAGTTGTTAAAGCAATTGAAGTTTATGGCGAAATGCATCGTTATATTCCGTTTATTGCCAAAAGAGCAGGTTTCGAAAAAATTGGTGAAAAAGTAGTGCAGCACCAAGAAAGAAAATATGGTGTTACCAAATTTGGCCTTGAACGTTTTGTGAATGGTTTTTTAGATTTACTCTCTATTTCTTTTGTTACTAAATTCGGCAAAAAGCCAATGCATCTTTTTGGGTTAATAGGCACGCTAATGTTTATGATTGGCTTTTTTGGAGCCTTTTGGGTAGGAGCAGAGAAGTTTTATTTTTTAATGAATAAAATTCCAGCCAGGCTAGTTACAGAACAACCAATTTTTTATGTTTCGCTAACATCTATGGTTTTAGGTACTCAATTGTTTTTAGCAGGATTTTTAGGAGAGTTAATCTCAAGAAACTCACCTGACAGAAACCTTTACCACGTTGAAAAAAGATTGAATTTAGAAGATTAGAGTTCATTAATTTTTTATATAATTAATGCAGCCAAAAAAGCTTCCAAAATACTTAGAGGAATTGCAAAAGGTAAAATCGAGAAAGGCAAAACCATCATATTTCCAACAACTAGCCACATCATTACAAAACCATAAACCCACGAAATTATGGCGGTTTCGAGAACTGAAAACTTCCTTAAAAGCACAAAAATGGTAATGGCATAAACCAAAGACCAAACTCCCCAAATTGCTCCATTTATTGGATCTGATGGAAAAGAAAGCCCTAATTCACTATAATGGTTGCTCCAGTTTTCTTTCAGTAAAAACTCATTTCTAACAAATTCAGATATACTTATCCAAATTGTTGAGGCAAAAATCGGTAAAATGACTTTTTTAAACATTTGATTTTGTTTTTTCAAAATTAAAAATAGGTGAATTTATATCATTCAAAATATCTTTTTTCTTGGAGCGTTAATAGCAACATGAAATTTAAGTTTATCCTTTTGTTTCTGCTTCCAATTACATTATTTGCCCAAAAGAGCAATTTGCTAATAAATGGGAGAGGCATTGGTACAGAAACTAATATTTACAAAAACCTTCACCTAAATGTGCAAACATCCTTTGGTTTTGGGGGTGGAGGTTCATCTTTTAAGCTTTATAATTCTTTAAATATTGCCCCGTCGTATAAACTTTTTGTTGCTGAAAAGGCACATTTCGATTTTGGAGTAGGCTATAGATTAAATTCGGTTTTTGCTTGGGAGGGTGATATTTATCAAAATCAAATTAATACCAATGTTTTTTCTTTTGTCGATTTTAGTTTTAGACCCTTTAAAAACTCTCCTAACCTTTATTTAACAACAGGTATACAATACGTTTTTGCGCCATACTCACCAAACCAAAAAGGGTATTTTATGCCAAATTTTGGTGTTAAAATAAACTTTGATAATACTGCACAAAAAAGAATAAGGGTAGAAAGAAGAATGGCTAAAACGAGGAATCTTTAAATTTTTCTCTCTTTAAATCTTAGATTACTTTCTTTGTGAAAAAATAAAATTGTGCAAGCCGTAATATTAGCAGGAGGAAAAGGAACCAGATTAAAACATCTTACCGAAAGTATACCCAAACCCATGATTCCTGTTGCAGGAAAGCCATTATTGTTGCACCAAGTAGAGCTTTGTAAGAAGTATGGCTTTACACATATAACCATTTTGGTAAATCACTTAAAAGAACCCATTATTAGTTTTTTTGGCGATGGAAGCGCTTTTGGTGTCTCAATAAAGTATTATGAGGAGAAAGTGCCACTTGGAACAGTTGGAGGCATAAAAGCCATCGAAAATGACTTAAAAGAAGATTTTTTAGTGCTTTATGGAGACGTAATGATTAACATGCACTTGCAAAAGTTTTGGGATTTTCACAAAAGCAAGAAAAGTGAATGCACTTTGGCGCTGCATCCAAACGACCATCCTTACGATTCAGATTTGGTAAATATGGATAAAAATTGTAGAGTAACACAGTTTTTCCCTAAACCTCACCAAGAAGGAAAATACTACAGAAACCTTGTAAACGCGGGAGCTTATATTTTTTCTCCAGCCATTTTCAAGTTTTTAGAAAAAGATAAAAAAGCCGATTTCGGAAGAGAAGTTTTTCCTGCTATTTACAACGACACTAGCATGTTTGGTTACAACACATCAGAGTACTTAAAAGACATGGGAACTCCTGATAGACTCGAAAAAGTTGAAGAAGATGTTAAAAGCGGTTTGGTGGAGCATAGAAGTTATGATTATCGCCAAAAGGCCATTTTTTTAGATAGAGATGGAGTAATAAACCCCGATAAGCATTTGATTTTTAGACCAGATGAAATGGAATTGTATCCATTTGCGGCAGATGCGATTAAGAAAATTAACCAATCTCCATTTTTAACTTTGGTAGCTACCAACCAAAGTGTAGTTGCTAGAAACCTTTGTACAGAAGAAGAATTGGCCAAGGTTCACGATAAAATGGAAACCCTTTTAGGTAACGAAAAAGCAAAGGTTGACGGAATTTATTATTGTCCTCATCACCCAGATAGAGGTTTCCCCGAAGAGAACAAAGAATATA
Organism: Flavobacteriales bacterium; assembly: GCA_018609045.1. Classification (GTDB taxonomy): domain Bacteria; phylum Bacteroidota; class Bacteroidia; order Flavobacteriales_G; family Salibacteraceae; genus JAAZVO01. Next base: position 4,373 of record JABAYK010000164.1, on the reverse strand, counting down.
AAATTGAGTGTAATTGTCGCAAGCCCAGACCTGGCATGTTGCTTAATGGCGCCGAAGATTTTAATGTAAACCTTAGCGAGTCTTATTTTATTGGAGATAGCGAACGCGATATAATTGCAGGCATAGAGGCAGGTGTAACTACAATTGGCGTTAAAACAGGCAAAGGATTAAAAGATAGCAAAACAGAACCAGATTACTTTTTTCGTGATTTGGGGCAAGCTGTAAATTTTATTGTGGATGAACCCTATAAAAACTTGGCTGAAGATGTTTTTGAAAAAGCGAAAACATCAAATAAAAAACCTTTTGTTATTTCGGTTGCCGGTAATTCTAGATCAGGTAAATCAACACTTTCAACTTACTTGTATAAATATTTAAAAAACAGAAATTTAAGTGTTTTTAAAATTGAGATAGACGATTGGATTTTGGCAAAAGAAGACAGGCCAAAAAATGCCAATGTTTTCGATAATTTTCAATTCGAAAAAATGGTGAATGACCTTGAGAAAATAATTAAGGGTGAAAAAGTAAAGGCCATTGGTTATGCTCGTCACCCAAAAAGAAAGCCTCAACCAAAGAATTATGAATATAATGGGGAAGAGGTAATTATTATTGAAGGTATTGTAGCCATTGGTAGCGAAAAATTAAGAGAGTTATCAGATTTTAAAATCTTTAAAAAGATTGAAATCAATCAATTGAAAAAACGAATCGAAGAGTTTTATGGTTGGAAAGGCTTTACAGGAAAAGAAATAGATCAGTTGTTTTTAGAACGCAAACCAATTGAATATGAATTAATTGAGCAACATGAAGCCTTTGCTGATTTAGTAGTGGGTTTTTAGCTTTTGACTTTTGGCTTTTAGCTTTTGGCTTTTAGCTTTTAGCTCTTTGCAAATCTTCATTCTTAATTATTCATTCTTAATTCTTCATTTTTAATTCTTCATTCTTAATTATTCATTCTCACTAGGCCACTTCGCAGGCACAATAAAACCTCTACTAAAGTTTATTTCATCTTCCAATAAACCTACCATAATTGCTTTTTTAAAGCCTTTTCCAATAATTTGGTGTAATTCTCTGCCATCAATAATTTCAAGGTCTTGAGGTGTTCCAATCCAATTTAGTTTTTCTAAAACCACCCATTTGGTTTGGTATGAAAAATACTGTGAAAACTCATGAGCATAAATCCACCAACCCTTTTTGTGAAACGGATTTACAATATCAGGAAATTTACCATCGCTCCTTCTAGGGTGATAAAACAACATGCCTTTCACAAACAAAAGCGCTTTTTCAATTTCAATGTTTTGGGCTAACAAATCCTGCCTAACAATAGGTTTTTGCGAAAAAGGAACTTGTTTGTAGATAAGTTTTTGCCATTTTTTGTCGAAATTATCCTTCGCATTTGGCCCCATCCAGTTTTTCAATTCAAGGCCGTTGCCATATTGAAAATAAAACTTCAAAGCAATTTCCCAATGGTAGTGCTTACCATTTTTATCTTTGGTGATAAAGTCTATTTCCCCTAAGTTATGATTATCTTTTAATCTGTAATTAAACAAAATAACCGAATGGTTACTTAATTTATCAATCATAAGATTGAATAAGTATTCAAAGTACAAACCTAACCTAGAGAGTTGATGGCTTTTAATTGGGTTTGTGGTCAAATAATCTGCGCAAATTTTTTCCAAAATATCATCGCTCGGAATTTCAATTTCAAAGCTTTCAACTTCACAAAATCCTTCATCTAACAAAGAGGCGCTTTCGAAAACCCACTTTACATCGTTTGATATTTTCTGAGCAGAAACATTATTCATCTCGCAAAATTATATTTGCAGCGCAATTAACTAACTAAAAGCCTTTGGAGATTATTGCTCATCGTGGAGCTTCGGGTGTAGCGCCTGAAAATACTTTAGCTGCAATTCAGCAGGCAATTGATTTTGGCGCCGATAGCGTTGAGATTGATGTGCGGTTATCTAGAGATAATGAGGTTTACTTAATGCACGATTCTAAAGTAAATCGCACCACTTCGGGTAGCGGCCATATTAGGCACCTCAATTCAGAAATTATTCAAAAGCTTGATGCAGGTCTTTGGTATGATATAAAGTTTCAGGGCGAAAAGGTTCCTACTTTAAGCCAAGTGTTAAACCTGTGCAAGGGTAAAGTAAAGTTGCTAATCGAAGTAAAGTCGGCAGAGCGAAAGAGATACCCGCTTTTATGCCAAAAAATTTCTGACTTAATTGATGAGTTTGGAGCTTACGATTGGGTTACAGTTCAGTCTTTCGATACCAAGGTTTTACACATGTTTAATTGGGTAAATCCTAAGTTAAACATAAGTAAATTAGTTGTTTACAATGTTGGTTTAACGCCGTTAAAAATTTATTTTGACGAAAAGCTAAGGCGAGGAAACCTTTTGGATGTTGATTATTTAACAGGTGTTAATGTAGATTACCGCTATGCTACCAAAAGGTTGGTAGACAATATTCATGCTGCAGAGAAGAAAATATTTTGTTGGACAGCCAATAAAACGCTTCCGATGAAACGATTAATTAGAATTGGTGTTGATGGTATTATTACCAACTATCCTGAAAAGCTAAAGCAAATTTTAGGAAGATGACCTTTGTAGATGATTTGCTCAAAAAGTTATTTTCGAAATTACAACCTACCAAAATCCAAACTTCAAAGGGTGCTGTAGTTTCATCTGAAAAGTTAATTAGGAGCTATCAATTTATGGATGAATTTTCTAATTGGAAAAAGAGTCCAAATACTTTAGTTTTGTTAAACTCACTAAAAGAGGATATTAAGAACAAGCAACTAAATCTTCAAACCAATTATGAAATTGGCCTTTTAGATTTGCCATCTGCGAAAGGAATTATTTTGCATCAACAAAACGAGAATGAATATTTCAATTTGGCTTTTTTGGCAGACTTAATACAAGAAAAAACCAAGGAGTTTGGGTATGCCAACTACCAATCAAAAATTGAAACTGAAGAATTAGGTAATGAAATTAAAAGTATTGAAAGTCATTATCTTAAAGTTTCAATAAAAAACTTAATTAATTCAAAAGGAGAAGAGCAAAATCAGCTTTACGGAAACATTTTACTTGAGAATATTAAAGTTAACAATCAGCACAAATATTTAAAGATTTTGGCCACTTATTACAACGGCAGAAATTATTCGACTCCATTGCCATTTTCAGAATATTTAAATAAAGTGTTTCAACAATAAATCAAGCATTAAATTTGCCGAAAATTATTTTATGAAGTTTAATATTTCGTCGGTTTTAAATATTGTTTTGTTGGTTGCAGTAGGGTATTTGTATTACCTCCATTTCTCGAGCTCCGACACTAAAAAATATTCCGAAAAGAAAACTCAAGAAAGTACCATTGAGCCCAACTCAAACTCTATTGTTTATGTAGAATACGACAGTATTTTAACACAATACAACATGGTAAGCGATATGCAAGAGGAGTTGCTTAGTGAAAAAACAAAAATGGAAACTAGGCTTCAGTTAGAAGTTGAAAACTACAAAAAAGAAGTTCAAACCTTTCAAGAAAGAGCACCATACTTTTCTGATAGACAAAGGCAAATTGAGCAAGAAAGGCTATTGAGTAAAGAACAAGAAATAATGCAACTTGAACAAAACTTAAATTACGAATTTGCAGACAGACAAGCTGCTTTGAATGATAAATTAGAAACTAAACTTCAGGATTTGTTTAAATCTAATGAGTTTAGCAACCAACACATTATGATTTTTGGAAAAGGTGTTGGGTCGAATTTACTTTTTGCCAACTCTGGCCTTAACATTACCAAACAGGTAATCGGAAGGCTAAATGATGATTATAGCTCAACCACAAAAGTTGAAGATTAATGCTAATTGCCCAACAAAAACAAAAAGAAAATATTATTGAGTATTTGCTCTATATGTGGCAACTCGAAGATATTTTGCGTGCTACCAATTTTGATATTAAGCAAATAGAAAAACTTATTATCAGTCAATATGATGTTGATGCAGATACAACATTAGAAATACGCGATTGGTATTTGGAGTTTATCAGCAAAATGCGAGAGCAAAAAATTACCGATAAAGGCCATTTAGAAGAGCTTTATGAAATTGTAAACGAATTGAATTTCTTACATAACTCTCTTTACCAAATCCAACAAAACAAAGCTTATATAGGCTTATTTGAAGCCGCTGAGCCTAATATTGAAATACTGAGAAGAAAAACCCCAAACGCTACCTTAAATCTTGTAGAAACTTGCTTAAACGGCGTTTATGGCTTATTGGTGTTAAAACTAAAGAAGAAACAAATTACCGAAGAAACTTCACAAGCTATTTCTACCATATCAAAGGTTTTAGGATTTTTAGCAAGAGAGTATAAGGGGTACAA
>JABAYK010000110.1 GCA_018609045.1 Flavobacteriales bacterium | reverse complement strand
ATGAAAATTACACAGATAACGCTGCTAGTATAGAATTATCAGAATTAAGCGATTCGCAATTGTTTATGCTTTATTCTATTTTATTTGCTTATGTATTTATTACATTTTATGTAGCTATTAAATATCCAATTGGGGGAAATAGGGTATTAAGTGTTATTGTGGCAATGTTCTTTTCAACTTCGTTTTGGATAGTTAAAATAATAGAAGAGTTATTTTTTAGTTCAGAACAAGTTAAAAAATCTAAAAAATCTAAAAAATCTAAAAAGAGTAATTATTATGGTAGAATTTATTAATCGTTTAATTGTACCCAATTAAATAATACATATATATTAAATGGGACATCCAAAGATATTTGTAGCAGGTTGTTGGGTTGAAAGAGCTAAAATTAACACAATTATTAAACAATTTGAAGAAATAGCCTATATTACTCATGATTGGACTGTTCATGAATCAGAAGAATTATTTAATAATAAGGTATATTTGAAATGTCAATCATTGTTGAGTGTAGATGGTTTAGAACGCGCTGATTACTTGGTTGTAATTATGGATGTTCCAAATTATCCTTATATGGGGACATGGACAGAAATAGGGATGGCTATTATGTCAGGAATCCCAGTATTAATGTACAACCCAATTAATGCATGCCAAAACAACATTTATATGCACCACCCTATGATTAGGAAATTTGACTCGTTAAATAGTATAGCTGAATATTTAAAGGATGATTAAATGCCTTTAGCATTATTGATACAGTCAATCGTTTTAAGATCAATTAATTAAATGAATTAAAGAATAAAGTTTGTAATATTAATATAATATATTATTGTATTAATAATGGATACTTCAAATGAGACAGAACCTATTCTAAAAGTGAACCCTGATCGTTTTACTCTTTTCCCTATCAATTATCCTGATATCTGGAAATTTTTCAAAACTGCCGAAGCAGCAACATGGACAGCTAATGAAATTGATTTTGGAGCTGACCTAAATGATTGGGACGAACTTAACGATGATGAACGTTATTTTATTGAACATATTCTGGCTTTCTTTGCAGGAAGTGATGGAATTGTTATGGAAAATCTTATGGGTACATTTTCAAACGAAGTTCAAATTCCCGAAGCTAGAGCTTTTTATGCTCACCAGGGTTATATTGAATTAGTCCATAGCGAAACCTACTCAAAAATGATTGACACTTTGATCAAAGACCAAGATCGTAAACGCGAACTATTTTCAGCAATTGAAAATATTCCTTGTGTAACTAAGAAAGCCGAATGGGCTCAAAAATGGATGGATCCAGAAACTAAACCTTTTAGACAGCGTCTGATTGGGTTTATTATAGTAGAAGGGATTTTCTTTTCTGGTAGTTTTTGTTCTATTTACTGGCTTAAGAGTAAAGGAAAGATGATTAATGCATTAGCTAAGAGTAATGAATATATTGCAAGGGATGAGGGTATGCATACAACTTTTGGAATTATGTTATATCATAAACTTATTAAAAAATGTGATGAATCTGTTATTCATGAAATATTCCAGGAAGCTTTGGAGATCGAAACAGAGTTTATTTGTGAGTCTCTTCCTTGTAAACTTATCGGTATGAATAGTGTTCTTATGGTCCAATACATTAAGTTTGTTGCGGATAATCTATTGACTGAATTGGGGTACACAACTCTGTATGATGTAGAATGTCCGTTTGATTTTATGGACAATATTAATTTGAGTGGAAAAGCAAACTTTTTTGAACAAAGAGTTAGTGAATACGCACAAGCATATTCGGTATCAAAACGTTCTGAGCGTGTTTTTGACACAAATACTGATTTTTGAATAAACAAATGATTAATTTAAAAATAATATATTTTTTATTATTAGAATCTATGGTATCACGTATTCCTCGAAAACCCAACATTAATATTATTAAGGCGTGTGAAAAAAAGGGGGTTGATATAACAGAAGAGAAATCACTGAAGGTATACAAACCTAAATCTAAACTCAAAAAACAATGCAAAATAGATTCAAGAAAGCGAAGCGTTCGTAAAGTGCGAAGCGTTCGTAAAGTGCGAAGCGCCCGTAAAGTGCGAAGCGCCCGTAAAGTGCGAAGCGCCCGTAAAGTGCGAAGCGCTCGTAAAGTGCGAAGCGCTCGTAAAGTGCGAAGCGTTAACAAACCTAAAAGAAAGAGAAGTACCAGAATGGTTAGAAAAAGAAAAAGAGACAGAGTTTCAAATGTTCGGAGAAGAAAGAGGTCAAGAAAGGTGTCAAAAACACCTATCAAAGAACGGTCCAGACTAGTTTCTAATATTCTAAAATCAAAAAGACACCACAAGGATGTTGATAAACTTAAACAACAGTTAGTTATAGTTATATCTTGCCCGGCTTCAGAAAAGAAAGTTCGTAAACAACGTTTGATTAAGGGTGTTAAAAATTACGTAGATACACCATATGTATCACCCGTAGAAAAAAAGAATATAATTGGTAAAATTAATAGATATGATCCTAAGCAGATAAATAGCCCACCAATTAAAAAATTAGATAATGTTCTAACAAAACCAAAAATTAATCCAACTGATGCTAAAAAATTTATTCAAGAATTAGATGATGTATTATCCAATAAATTAGACACACTAGCTTCTAAAAAACAGGTAGATACTATTGTCAGAGATTTTGACACATTTATGAAAAAACCAATGGTCAGTGATTCTGACAGAAAACTTATAATTTCTGAATTTGATAGAGCATCAGAGAATGTTTTTAAAAAATATTCAGAAGATAAATTACAAAGAAGAAGAAGTAAAGACTTTTTAAAATCCAAAAGAAGAATCAAGAAGGATGTTGATTCTGAAAGAAGACATAAAGAGAAGCTGGGATTTTATGATAAATATATTAAATCTAAAAAATTAGAAACAGATGTTATAGACAAGTACGAAAAAGAAAGATCTGAAGAATTAAAGCGTTACAACGACGAACAACTGGATATTCAAAAAAAAAGATTAATACGAGACAAACTATTCAAAAGAAAGGAAATAGTTAACAAACGGAGAGCGGATGAAAAGATTAGACGTGATGCCAAAAAAGCTGCGTATAGACAAGAAAAACTAATGAAAAAAATAGGAAGAGAACAAAAGAAGGCACAAAACAATTTATTGAAGGATAAAAGAC
>JABAYK010000198.1 GCA_018609045.1 Flavobacteriales bacterium | reverse complement strand
TTACAGCACTCAAATGATGATAACGATAAAGTAGTTACTGTAGAAGGCGATAATACTTCGGATTTAGAAATTTTGCCCGTTATGTTAGCAAACTCAAAAATGGGATTTGGACTTGTGTTAGCATCGGTTTATGCTCAAGGCGGTGGTTTTGATAAAACTTCTGCGTTTCGAAAAATTATTTCTTTTATGGCAAATATGATTTTTAGAGCATTGTTTGACCTAAAAGTATTAACCATGAGTTCTTTTTATAGGGTATATTCTTTAAATCTTTTAAAAAGAGTAAAAAATAAATTCGATAATATTATTGAAGAAAAAGGATTTATATGCATGCTCGAAGTGCTTTTAAAATCAATAAAATGCAATGCAAAAATTATTGAAGTACCCATGGTTTTAAAATCTGATAAACGAGTAGGAAAATCAAAAATGAAAATTTTTAAAACTACAATTAGTTATCTAAAATTTTTATTTTCAAATTTTAGTAAACTGAGAGCTTAAACATGGCAAGAAAAAAAACTTTTAAAAAGCCAGAAAAGGTTGTTCAAGAAGAAATAGTTGCAAAACCAAAGGTTGTTTCAACTTCATCTTTTATTTTAGATTGGAAATTTCTAGAAAAAAACATCTGGATACTAATTGGACTACTTACAATTATTGGTTTTGGTTTAAGGGTTTACAGACTAGATTTTTTAACACTTTGGGTAGATGAATATATTCATGTTATGCGAGCCCGAGATTTTTTATTGTATGGCACGGGATTATTGGAAGGCGAAAACAACGGGGTGATTTTAACCTTTTTTATTGTCCCTCTATTTAAATTATTTGCCATCAATGAATTTTGGGCAAGGTTTCCAAGTGTTGTTTTTGGATCTCTATCTATTCCATTAATATTTTACTTAGGTAGAATGTTGTTTAATACTCCTGTAGGGTTAATTGCGGCATTTATTTCTACCTTTTCTTGGTATTCAATTTTTTGGAGCAGAATGGCAAGAAACTATGCAAGTTTCGAATTTGCCTATTTATTGCTCATTATTGTTTTCTGGAAATTGCTAGAATCGAAGCAAGCTAATTTTTCGGGAAATAATTTTTTTGAAAAATGGGGCGTGTCAAAAAAGCATTTGATGTGGTTTTTTCCCGTTTTCGTATTTGCGTTTTTAAACCACCAATTAACATTCTTTTTTGCTTTTGCCGCAGGAAGCTTTGCATCAATTGTAGCGGTAAAAAACATTATTAAAAATGGCAAAAGCGCCATTTTTGATAAGTATTCGATAATCTTATATCCTACAATTTTGGTTTCAGCCATTATGTTTATGCCTTTTTTGGGTGATATTGTAAGTCCTATTTTATTATTGTTTCTTCCTGAAAAAGCTGTTACGTGGATTATTCCAAATTGGGAGTTCATTGGCAATATGTTTAATGATCCTGAAAAAAGACTCAACTCGTTTAACCTCTACAATAGTGTATTAGAAACTGACTTGCCTTGGCTACATTTTATTGGTTTTGCAGGTTTAATTTTAGGTTTTTTTATTAGGCCAAAATCTGCTGTTTTTATTGTTTCATTTTTTGTGATTCCAATTCTTTTAATGAGTTTTATTTTTAGAGACCCTGCTTTGCCTCGTTATTTGCTTTACATATATCCATTATTTCTTATTTCTACAGGAGTTGCGATTTACTTTTTATTTGATAAGTTAATAAATAAGTATTTGCCAAATAAGCTTCAATCTAAAGGATTAGTAAAAGCATCGGCCTATGGTTTGGTACTTTGGTTAGTTTTTACAGATTTACCTTTTAAACAAACCAAAGGTTTAATTAATACAGAAGAGCATGGCATGGTAGCCCCCAAAGAACTTTCGCATTGGTCTTTTGTAGATTGGAAGTTTCCTTCAAATTATGTTTCAAATTTTTTACAACCAAATGATGTTGTTTTATCAACTGTACCGAAACCCACAGATTTTTATCTAGGAATTAATAATTCGAAAAGATTTAGGCAAAGACATTTAGACACTGAGCTCAGGCAGTATGTAATGAATGACCCGCCTGAAGGCATGGAAACACATGCATTTACAACTGATGGTTTTAAAAATATTGTAAACTCAACTACAAGAGGTTGGCTTTTTGCTGATTATTATTTCTATAATGCATTAACAGACCCTGAAGCAAGGCAATGGGCAATTGAAAATTTAGAGTTTCATTTTGATGCAAGTAAAGATGGAGGTGTAAATGTTTTAAGTTGGGATAAAACCCAACCTCGATCTCCAAGGCGAAGTTTGCTTTTGGTTTTAGGAAAAGGAGGAAAAAATGCCTCTCAAGAATTATCTATGGATATGCCAAATTTAGCCGAAGGCAACAAGGTTAGGTTGGTAATTGATGCCGAAGGAGTAGACCACAACCAAGAGGCTATTTTGGTTATCAATAAAAAAAATCAAATATATATGCCTAAACCTAGGTCAAATGGCAGAGAGCAAATTGTTATGGACCTTGATAAATCTTGGTTTAAGCCCAAAGGAAATATTGTTCAGTTTGGTTACAACGAACAAAAAGTTAAGGGTTTAACCGGTAATATTGATTTTAGAAAAGGCTTTGTTATTTATAATATGACAGCTTTTCCTTCAAATTAGCAAATATCACACAATAGCACATTTTTTTTTCCGTACTTAGCTTCTCAATTTTATTTCAATGAAAAGAGGCTATTTTTTTATTTTATCATTACTAGTTTTAGGTTTTTTCAATTCGTGTAAACAAGGTTGCACCGACAATTTGGCAATTAATTTTGACGAGAATGCAAAAAAATCCGATGGTTCTTGTCTTTACAGTTTGCCAGAATTAAACTTAAAATTTAATTTGATTTTTAAAGGTGAAAACCTTGATTTTAATTCATTTTATGCTGATTATCAAAATAGAGATATAGCAGTTGAAACCTTTAGGTTTTATATCTCAGATGTTACACTAATTGAATCGAACGGAACAGAATATGTATTAAGTGAAGTTGAATTGGTTGACTTTTCTGAAGAGGATACACTTTGGTTAAATGAATTTACATTCAAATATCCGCCAGATAAAAACTTCACAAAAATTAAATTTGGTTTAGGGTTAAACCCAACTTTAAACAATAGTGATCCTTCAGTTTTTGAGTTTAATAACCCTTTAAGTATTTATCCTGGTATGTAT
>JABAYK010000033.1 GCA_018609045.1 Flavobacteriales bacterium | reverse complement strand
TATTATAATGACCCATTTATGGAGTTTTTCTTCGGTAGAGGAACTTTAGAACAAAGGTCTCCTCAAAGAGAAGGACAAGGGTCTGGGGTAATTATTTCTGATAATGGTTATATTATTACCAATAACCATGTTATTAATGGTGGCGATAAGGTTGAAGTAACCCTAAATAACAGGAAAAAATATCAAGCTAAGGTAGTAGGAACAGATCCTACAACTGATATAGCTTTACTTAAAATTGAGGATGAAAATCTGCCTTTTATGAATTATGGTAACTCTGACAATTTAGAAGTTGGTGAGTGGGTTTTGGCTGTAGGTAATCCTTTTAATTTAAGATCTACTGTAACTGCGGGAATTGTTTCGGCCAAAGGAAGAGATATTGGTATTTTAGATAGAAATCAAAAAAATGGTTTGCCAGCAATTGAATCTTTTATTCAAACTGATGCAGTGGTAAACCCTGGAAACTCAGGAGGTGCTTTGGTGAATACCAATGGAGAATTGATAGGCATTAACACTGCAATTCAATCAAATAAAGGAAGTTATACCGGCTACTCTTTTGCTGTACCAGTTAATATCGTAAAAAAGGTAGTTAACGATATCTCAGAATTTGGAACTGTTCAAAGAGCATTTATTGGGGTTTCAATTAGACCAATAGACGAAGAATTGGCCGAAGAAGAAAACCTAAAAGACTTAAACGGAATTTACATTGCAGGAGTTACAGATAATGGCGGTGCGGAAGATGCAGGACTTGAAAAAGGAGATGTGATTAAAAAAGTTGGGGCTGTTGAGGTGAAAAACATACCCGAATTACAGGAGCAACTTAGCAAATTCAGACCAGGCGATAACGTTATGATAACGGTAATGAGAGGAAATGAAGAAGTTGAAAAATCTGTAACTCTAAAAAATAGATTTGGAAACACAGAAGTTATTAATAAAAAAGAGTCGGTTTATTTAACCGATTTAGGAGTTCAACTTGATGAAGTAAACTCTGAATTAAAAGATAAATTAAACATTTCGGGAGGTTTACAAGTTACTACTCTTACACCTGGTAAATTAAAAAGAGCTGGAATTGAAGAAGGTTTTATCATTACAAAAATTGACGACAAAGCCATCAAATCGAAACAAGATTTTGAATCTTCAATCGACGGAAAAAAAGGTGGCGTTCTTATAGAAGGTATTTATCCAAATGGTATGAAAGCCTATTATGGGCTTGGACTGTAGTAAGTGTACAAAGTACACTTAAGTAGACTGATTATCAATAATATAAAACCCCAAAAGCTTGCAAAAGCACTTTTATTGAAGTACTTTTGCGGGCGATTTTCGAATAATGTTTACTATTTAATATTAACTTAAAGTAAAGAAGAAATTATGAGGCAATTAAAAATCACAAAATCAATAACCAACCGCGAAACCAAATCACTAGAAAAATACCTTCAAGACATTAGCAGAGAAGGAATGATTACTGCTGAAGAAGAAGTAGAACTAGCAAAAAGAATAAAGCAAGGCGATGAAAAAGCTTTAGAAGAATTGGTAAGGGCTAATTTGAGATTTGTGGTTTCTGTTTCAAAACAATATCAAAACCAAGGACTTACCCTACCCGATTTAATTAACGAAGGAAATTTAGGTCTAATAAAAGCAGCTCGTAAATTCGACGAAACAAGAGGTTTTAAATTTATTTCTTATGCTGTTTGGTGGATTCGTCAATCTATTCTTCAAGCCTTAGCAGATCAATCTCGAATTGTTAGATTACCACTTAACCAAGTAGGTTCGCTAAATAAAATAAACAGAACACTTTCTAAATTAGAACAAGAATTTGAAAGAGTTCCTTCAGCCTCAGAAATTGCAGATAATTTAGATATTTCTGAAGACAAAGTTGCTGATTCAATGAAAATTTCGGGAAGACATGTTTCTGTTGATGCTCCATTTAAAGAAGGTGAAGATCATGGTTTGCTTGATGTTTTATCTGAAGAAAACTCGCCCCAAACCGACCATAATGTAATGAGAGAATCATTATTATTAGAAATTGATAGGTCTTTAAACACACTTGCCGACAGAGAAAGTGATGTAATTAAACTTTTTTACGGTATAGGCATGAAACATGCTTTAACCTTAGATGAAATTGGCGATAAATTTGAATTAACTCGAGAAAGAGTTAGACAAGTAAAAGAAAAAGCCATCAAAAAACTAAGGCAAAATTCTAGAAGCAAATTACTTAAAGCTTATTTGGGCTAACCCCCCACTTCCAATTTGTAATTTATATCCAAAACCCACATAATGAATAATACCACGTTAGAGGTTAAAGCTTATAACCAAGACTTTGACCGATGGAATGATAGACAAAGGGCAGCTGTAAACCTTATTAGTTCTATTGGTAACCTAATGTATAACCATTCAATAGAATTGGTTTTATTTAGAAACGAGCTTGTTGACAAAAGCGTTTCTGAAATTTTAAAACTTCATGAGTACGGAAGAAAAACAGTAAACAAACCAATTGATGTTTTTACCTCTTCTGATTTGGCTCGTTTAATTGAAGGAATGAATTTAGCTCCATCTAAAATTGATATTGGAAGGTTAGCTAACGAATGGTTGAACGAACAAAAAAATTACCAAACAAAACAGGAGTTTTTAAACGATAAGTTAACCTCTTTAATTGGTGATGTAAACTTTAATATTACACCTAAAGATGTAGTTCTTTTCGGATTTGGTAGAATTGGAAGATTATTAGCAAGAGAAATCATTAAACAATCTGGAAAAGGCCAACAATTAAGACTAAAAGCTATTGTAGTTAGAGGGATTGATGCCGATCAATTGGTTAAAAGAGCAGCATTGTTTATTAATGATTCTGTTCATGGTCCATTTAATGGCAATGTTGATATTGACGAAGAAAATATGACCATAATTATTAATGGTCAGCGAATTAAAATGATTAATGGCTCAAATCCTGAAGACATTAATTATGAGCAATATGGTATTTCTGATGCTTTGTTACTAGATAACTCAGGTGCTTTTAGAGATAAAAATGCCCTTTCAAGACATTTAAAAGCAAAAGGTATTTCAAAAGTGATTTTAACTGCTCCTGGCAAAGAAATTCCAAATATTGTTTACGGAGTAAATCACACTGAGTTAGACATAGAAGAGGAAAATATATTTTCTGCTGCCTCTTGCACAACAAATGCAATTGTGCCTGTTTTACGAGTAATTGAAGATCATTTAAGGGTAGTTAAAGGTCATATCGAAACCGTACATTCTTATACAAATGATCAAAATTTGTTAGATAACATGCACCCCAAAAACCGCAGGGGAAGGTCGGCGGCAGTAAACATGGTTATTACCGAAACAGGCGCAGGAAAAGCTGTAACCAAGGTAATTCCTGAGCTTAAAGATAAATTAACTGCCAATGCTGTTAGGGTACCTACTCCAAATGGCTCTTTGGCAATTTTAAGCTTAGAGGTAGCCAAAGAAACTTCTCTTGAAGAAGTAAACAACCTAATGAAAAAAGCTGCCTTTGAAGGAAACTTGGTTAACCAAATCAATTATTCTATTGAGAACGAAATGGTTTCTTCAGACATTATTGGAAACACTTGTTGTAGCATTTACGATAGCCCTGCAAGTATTATTCATCCTGATAAAAAAAGCATTGTTTTATATGTTTGGTACGATAATGAGTTTGGATATACCAAACAAGTCATAAGATTAGCTAAATTTGTAGCCAAAGTTCGGAGGTTAATTTATTATTAATTTTTCGATTTAAAGTTTGAAGCCCCTGCAGAACACAGGGGCTTCGTTTTTTAAATTAACAGTAGAAGTTTTAAATCTTAACTGTTTTCTAAAATTTCCACCTCTTCATATAGCTAGTTTCGTGAAAAATATTTCATGAGAGTTCATTTTATTGCCATTGGAGGAGCAGCCATGCACAACATGGCTATTGCATTACATAAAAAAGGATTTGAGGTTTCGGGCTCAGACGACGAAATATTTGACCCTTCAAAATCAAAACTAGAGAAATACAACCTCCTCCCTCCTGCCTATGGATGGTTCCCCGAAAAAATAAATGATAAACTCGATGCTATTATTTTGGGAATGCATGCAAGAAAAGACAACCCTGAACTTTTAAAAGCCCAAGAACTTGGCTTAAAAATATTTTCTTATCCAGAATATATTTATAGCCAATGTAAAGACAAAACAAGAGTGGTTATTGGTGGAAGTCATGGTAAAACTTCAATTACAGCAATGGTACTTCATGTGCTAAATTACTTTAACATGAATTTTGATTACATGGTTGGAGCACAACTAGAGGGATTTGAAACCATGGTTAAATTATCTGATGCGCCAATTGTTATTCTTGAAGGAGATGAGTATTTATCTTCTCCAATAAACTTATCTCCAAAGTTTTTATGGTACAAACCACATATTGCAGTGCTTACCGGCATTGCTTGGGACCACATAAATGTTTTTCCAACATTTGAAAATTATGTAGAGCAATTTGATTTGTTTGCCCAAAGTATTGAAGAAGGTGGTTATTTATTTTACTACAATGGAGACAAACACTTAAATAACATCGCTTTAAAGCAAAACAAAATAAACTGCAAAGCCTACGATACACCAAATCATGTAATTGATAATGGTATTACCTATTTAATTGATGAAGACAAAAACAAACTAGAATTAAATGTATTTGGTGAGCATAACTTGCAAAACATTGAAGCCGCTAAAAATATTTGTTTTCAATTAGGAATTTCTTACAATGCTTTCAATCTTGCAATAGGTTCATTTAGTGGCGCAGCAAAAAGGTTAGAAAAGTTAGTTTCTCAAAAAAACTACTCAGCATTTAAAGATTTTGCCCATTCACCTTCTAAATTAAAAGCTACTGTAAACGCAGTTAAAGGTCAGTTTAAAACCCGTAAGGTTGTTGCTGCTGTTGAGCTGCATACCTTTTCGAGTTTAAACAAAAAGTTTTTAGGAGAATATGCGGGTACTATGGATGAAGCCGATGTAGCTTGCGTTTATTATAGCCACCATACTATTGAACACAAAAAATTAGAACCTATTTCTGAAAAAGAGGTGAAAACTGCTTTTCAAAATGAAAACCTAAATGTATTTACTTCATCAGAAGAGTTGCAAGCATTTTTAAAAGCCGAAGATTACAACAATGCAGTTTTACTTTTGATGAGCTCAGGAAATTTTGATGGAGTAAATCTCTTAGAGTTTGCCCAAGAAGTTGCTCCAAATTAAAAGGTTCTAAATACTTTAATTTTAATAAAAATATAGGTAGAAACTGCTCCGTATAAAAGACTAATAAACAGCAAAGCAAACAATTGCATTGTGCTAAAAATTATTGGGTTGTGAGTAAACTGTCTCATATTTTTAGTTATTAAAGCAATCTGTTCTTTTGTGTAATTATTTGCCTCAGCTTCTGCTAACCTTTCTGCAATTTCTTCATCAAAATATCCTGGATTTAATTCTGTGAAATAAAAGATTTGGAATAATCCTACCAAAACCAAAAATATGGCAGCAGGCTTCATGGCTCCTTTAAAAAGCACCTTAAATTCGGTTGTATTTTCAGATTGATAAATCTCTCTAAGGCCAAAAAAAATGGCAATTAAAACCAATAGTAAGTATACGTAAAAGGCAATATCTGGTGCACCAAAAAAAACTTCGGCGAGGCGAAATAAAAATCCAACAAACGCTAAACCTACCGAAACAAGTAAAGTGCGATTACTCATAAGTTTATCCGTTCATCGAAACCAAAAACTCTTCGTTAGAACGAGTGTTTCTCATGCGCTGCTGCAAAAATTCCATAGCTTCAACAGGGTTCATATCTGATAAGTGTTTTCTTAAAATCCATACACGTTGAAGCGTTTCTTTATCAACTAATAGGTCATCTCTACGGGTAGAAGAAGCAACTAAGTCGATAGCTGGGAAAATTCTTTTGTTAGATATTTTTCTATCTAATTGAAGCTCCATGTTACCTGTACCTTTAAACTCCTCAAAAATTACCTCATCCATTTTAGAGCCTGTTTCAGTTAAAGCTGTTGCAATAATGGTAAGTGAGCCACCATGTTCAATATTTCTAGCTGCTCCAAAAAATCTTTTGGGTTTGTGTAAAGCTTGGGCGTCTACACCACCTGTTAATACTTTACCTGAAGCTGGAGCTACAGTATTGTACGCTCTTGCTAAACGAGTTATAGAATCTAAAAGAATTACAACATCGTGGCCACATTCGGTCATTCTTTTGGCTTTACTTAAAACCAAGTTTGAAATTTTTACGTGTTTTTCAGCAGGTTCATCAAAAGTTGAAGAAACAACCTCTGCCCTAACACTTCTCTTCATGTCGGTAACCTCCTCAGGGCGCTCATCTATTAATAAAATAATTAGATAAACCTCAGGGTGATTAAAAGCAATTGCATTAGCAATCTCCTTTAATAAATTGGTTTTACCCGTTTTTGGTTGGGCTACAATTAAACCCCTTTGTCCTTTGCCTATCGGAGTAAACAAATCAATCATTCTAGTTGATAATGAATCTTTTGAATGACCTGTTAGTTTTAATTTTTCTTCTGGAAAAAGTGGGGTTAAGTAATCGAAAGGAACTCTATCTCTTACTTGCTGAGGAGTTCTTCCGTTTATACTTTCAATTTTAATTAAAGGAAAATACTTCTCGCCTTCTTTTGGTGGACGAATTGTACCTTTAACAGTATCACCTGTTTTTAATCCAAATAATTTTATTTGAGATTGAGATAAATAAATATCATCAGGAGAAGTTAAATAATTATAATCTGAAGACCTTAAAAAACCATATCCATCAGGCATAGTTTCTAAAACACCTTCGCAAGTTACAATGCCATCAAAATTATATTCTGGTTCTTTCTTTTGGTGTCTATGGGGTTCTCTATTTTCATTACCAGTATCTCTTGGAGTATTATCTCTCCTTTCATTCTGATTTCTATCTGGAGTTCTTCTTGGGTTAGGAGTATTAGTAGGTGTATTTGAGCTAACATTAGAAGTTACCTCTGTTTTAGGCTCTGCAGAAATTGGTTTACTTTCATTGCTGGTTTCCACCTTTGGTGCATGTTTTTCCTCAGGTCTTGCAGGTCTTGGGTTTGGTTTTACAAAAGGCCTTTTAACTTCATTATCAGTTCTTATCTCTTCTTTTTTGGCCACTTCTTCAACTGGTTTTTCAACTCTTTTTCTCGGCCTTTTATTTTTATCAAACGCAGGCTTTTCATCTACAGCTGGAGCGCTTTGAGCTTTAATGGCTTGTTGATCTAATATTTGATATATAAGGTCTTGTTTTTTAAGTTTTTCTGCCTTCGTAACATCTAATTCTTTGGCAATTTCTCTTAGGTCGGCAACTAATTTGCCGTTTAATTCAATAATGTCGTACATGGGATAATAATCAATAACACTAAAATGGGGGGATAAATCTTGTCTCTTTAAGCGATTTCTTAGAAAAATCTTGTGAGAACTATTGCAATAATAAAAAAACAATCAATTGCTCAACGCTTATTTTTTAATTTTAATTTAGCCGCCCAAACTTTTTGATATGATTCAGAGAATTCAATCTGTTTACCTGTTGTTAGCCGCCCTTTGCGGGATGGCCTTGTTTTTTGTTGAATTTGCAAATTTCACTGCCGATTCTAACACTTTTGTGCTAGATTTTTTAGGAATTTCAATTACTTCTGAAGGCACAAACTTTTCACCTGTAAGCTCAATGGTAATAACTTCCTTTTCTGTATTGAGTTTTTTGCTTCCGTTTGTTGCCATTTTTCTTTTTAAAAACAGACAAAATCAGTTAAAACTAACTTATGTCTCTTTAGCCTTGTGCGGTGGCGTTTTTGCTACTGCCCTTTTTTACATTTTAGGTATTTCAAATTTTATTCCTCCTGCTGATGAAATATCAACAAGTTATGGCTTAGGCCTTATTATTCCCTTAGTTGAAATGGTGCTTTTGTTTTTAGCCTCATTAGGAATAAACAAAGATGAAAACTTAATTAAATCTTTAGATAGGCTAAGATAATTTTCTGGTTTTGGGGCCTAACTCTATTACTTCTAGGTTTTCTACCTTACCCTTATTAATAGCAAACCGCATAAGGGTTTTTACTTGGTGAAACCCTGAAATTCCTGCTGCACCCGGATTTAAATGCAACAAATTCAGTTTTTTATCCCACATTACTTTTAATATATGAGAATGTCCCGTAATAAATAATTGTGGTGGGTTTTCGAAAATTTGGGCTCTCACCCTATTATCATATCTATTTGGGTAACCACCAATATGGGTTATCCAAACATCTAAACCTTCGCAAATAAATCTTAAGTTTTCAGGGAATTCAGCTCTAACCCTCTGACCATCAATATTGCCATAAACTCCTTTTAAAGGTTTAAACTCTTTAAGTTTTTCTATCACCTCAAAATTCCCAACATCGCCGGCATGCCAAATTTCATCTACCTTATCGAAGTATTTGTAAACTTTTGGGTCTAAATGACCGTGAGTATCTGATATGAGTCCAATTAATTTCAAACAAACAGAATTGTAGTTTTGCAAACTTAATTGAATAGCTTGCAACGTTACGTTTTACAAATTAGTTTTGATGGTACCCCTTTTAATGGTTGGCAAAGGCAAAAAAACGCTCCTTCTGTTCAACAAGAAATAGAAGAAAAGCTATCAATAATATTAGGGAAAGAAACAACCGTAACTGGTTGCGGAAGAACAGATACTGGAGTTCATGCCAACGAATTTTTCTTGCATTTTGATGCCGATAAAGAATTATCAAACTACACCCATTTACACAAGCTAAATACCATGCTGCCTCCACAAATAGCAGTTCAAAATATTTACAAAGTCTCCTTAGATTTTAATACTAGGTTTGATGCCTTAAACCGAGAATACGTTTATTTAATCCATTTCAACAAAAACCCATTTTTAATTGATAAGTCTTTAAAGTTAGGAAAAAAAAATTTAGATGTAAACAAAATGAACCAAGCAGCTAATTTGCTGTTGGAGGTAGAAGATTTTACTAGTTTTTCGAAAGTTAAAACCCAAACCAAAACAAACAATTGTGATGTTACTTTTGCATATTGGGAAAACATTGAAAACGGAATAAAATTCACTATTAAAGCGAATAGGTTTTTAAGAAATATGGTAAGAGCAATTGTAGGAACTTGCCTAGCTGTAGGAGAAGGAAAAATGGAAATAGAAGAATTTAAACAAGTAATTGAAAACAAAAACAGGCAATCAGCCGGTACTTCGGTTCCCGCCTGTGGATTATATCTTAAAAAAGTAACCTATCCAAATAACGCATTTAATGTCTAAATCGGTTACTGGCAACGCATTCGACCTTGGTTTATTTAAAAGAATACTTAAATATGTATTGCCTTACAAAGGAGTATTTTATTTAACTTCATTTTTAACATTTGTTTTGGCGGCACTTGCCCCAATTAGGCCAATTATTATTCAATATACTTTAGATAAAAGTATTATTACCCCAAATAAAGAGCTGCTTTTTAACCTAACCATATTAATGGTGGGGATTTTAATTATTGAAACCCTTGTTCAGTTTTACCAAACTTACCTAGCCAATTGGTTAGGGCAAACAGTTATTAAAGACATTAGGATGAAGGTTTACAAAACCATATCCTCTTTTAAGCTAAAATATTTCGACAAAACGGCCATTGGAACTTTAGTTACAAGAACCATTTCTGATATTGAAACCATTGCAGAAATATTTTCAGATGGAGTGCTTATCATTTTTGGCGATTTATTAAAATTGGTGGTTGTAATTGGCGTAATGTTTTATACCGATTGGAAATTGGCTCTATTTAGCCTCTCCTCTATTCCAATTTTAATTGTGGCTACTAACATGTTTAAAAATTACATCAAGTTGGCTTTTCAAGATGTAAGAACACAAGTAGCTAGGCTAAATGCTTTTGTGCAAGAGCATATTACAGGAATGAACATCGTTCAAATTTTTAACCGCGAAGAAGAAGAATTAGAAAAGTTTAATGCCATTAACGAAAAGCACAAGCAAGCTCATATAAAAACTGTTTTGGCCAACTCAATATTCTTTCCTGTTGTTGAAATTTTAAGTGCCCTTTCTTTGGCGTTATTAGTTTGGTGGGGCTCTAGCGAAGTTCTTGCAGGCACTGTAACTTTTGGTGGTTTGGTAGCTTTTATTCTCTACATATATATGTTGTTTAGACCCATAAGACAATTGGCTGATAGGTTTAATGTGCTGCAAATGGGAATGGTAGCTTCAGAAAGAGTTTTTAATGTTTTAGATACAGAAGCTCATATTGAAAACAATGGAAGCGTTTCGGCAGAAAAAATTAAAGGAGATATTAAGTTTGATGATGTTTGGTTTGGTTACAAAGAAGATGATTTTGTTTTAAAAGGCATTTCTCTAGAAGCCAAACAGGGCGAGACCATTGCATTGGTTGGTTCTACAGGAGCAGGTAAAACCTCAGTAATAAATTTGTTAAGCCGGTTTTACGAGTTTCAAAAAGGCGATATATATATTGATAACCAAAACTTAAGAGATTTTGAATTGGGAAGTCTCCGAAAAAATATTGGTGTTGTATTGCAAGATGTATTTCTGTTTTCTGATACTATTTTCAACAACATTACCCTAAACGACCCAAACATTATTTTAGAGGAAGTTATAGAAGCTGCCAAAATTGTGGGTGCTCATGATTTTATCATGAAGTTGCCCGATAATTATCATTACTCTGTTGGTGAAAGAGGCTCTGTACTTTCTGTTGGCCAAAGACAATTGTTGGCTTTTATCAGGGCTTATGTTTACAATCCAAAAATTTTGGTTTTAGATGAAGCGACCTCTTCAGTTGATACTGAAAGCGAAGAGCTAATACAAAATGCTATCGAAAAACTTACTGCAGGCAGAACTTCCATTGTTATTGCTCACCGATTGGCTACCATCCAAAAAGCAAGTACCATTATGGTTATGCAAAAAGGAAAAATTGTAGAGCGTGGAAACCACCAAGAATTGCTTAAACAAAATGGGCAATACAAAAAACTGTATGAATTACAGTTTGAAAATGTAATGGAGTAAAATTTTTTGAAGCAAGAAAAAAATTGGCCGAAATGTGAATGGTTTTGTCACATAAAGCGCAACCAAGAAACTCATTAATTATTTAACATAAAAAAGCTCAGATTCCACATTGCATTCCGCACCTGCGGAACTCCCTTCTGTATGACGTTTTAAAATATGGTTCCGTCATTGCGAAAAACGAAACTTAGTGGAGTTTTGAAGCAATCTATTTTGAGTTATGCCATTTATTAAGATTTCTTCGCCCCCGAAAGTTTTCGGGGCTCGCAATGACGTGTTTTAATTTGGTTTAGTTGTTTTGAATAGTTCTCGATACTTCTTTCGCTGCGCTGCAGAAACTCGAACAAACACAGTTTTTGTTTTTATATAGAAAAATAATGAAATAATAGGCATTTTTATAATTTTACGCATATTGTCTTATTGTTAGCTTACCAAAATTCAAATAATGGAAATTCCGAAATTTCATGAAACATTTAATCCCATTCTAAAAATTTTAGAAAACGGAGAAATAGTTCATCACAGAGAAATGATAAAAAATGTGATTAAAAAGTTTTACTCAAACTTAACTGAGGAACAATTAAACCAAAAAACAAAAAGTGGTGATATTTTAATTCAAAATAGAATTGCTTGGGGAAAATCATATTTAAAAAAAGGAGGTTATATTTCTTTTCCTAAAAGAGGAATGGTGCAGATTACGGAAAAAGGAAAAAATGTAATTTCTGAAAATTTAACGCTCGAAAAGGTCCAAAATAATGACTTTTTAGATTTTTATTCAGAAGAAAAATTGAAATCACAATCAGAAGTCTCTGATATTGAAAAAGCCACTCCTCAAGACCTAATTGATTCGGGGTTTCATAAGATTGAAGCGGAAGTGAAAAATGAGCTATTAGAAAAATTAAAAAATATTGATCCGTTTTATTTTGAAAAAGTCATTTTAATTCTCTTAAATAAAATGGGATATGGCGATTTCAAAGAAACGGCAAAAACGGGTGATGGCGGAATTGATGGTATCATTAATCAAGATAAACTTGGGCTGGAAAAAATTTATATCCAAGCTAAGAGGTATGGTGAAAATAAAGTAAGAGAAAAAGATATTAGGAATTTTATTGGAGCAATGAGCGGTGATACATTAAAAGGGGTATTTGTTACAACCTCCTCTTTTGATAATGGTGCTGTAAAAAAAGCAACCGAAGCTCATCACACCATAATTTTAATTGATGGAAACAGATTAGTAGAACTGATGCACCAATATAATGTTGGAGTTCAAGTATCTTCAACTTATGAAGTAAAGGAAATTGATTTAGATTTTTTTGAAGGAGAATAAATTAATTTCTCTTTATTCTCATTAATAAAGCTCTACCGATTGAATAATCTCGTAGGCTAAATACTTTTCTAAAATTTTACGATATTCTTCGGTAGCTGTGTAACCAAAACCACCTTCAAAAAACTCTGCTAAAGGCTTGTCCCAATCAGAGGTTAAAGGCAGTCCAAAGGCAAAATACTCGGGCTCTAAAGCTAAATCTTTATGAATTTTCATGGTGCAACATCTCTTTTGCAAAAAAGCCCAATACGAAAGCAAATCAACATAACCAAAGTAGTTTTTGTCTTCAAAAACCAGTTGTAGTAAGTCTTTCGGAGTTTCCATATACTTTACACGCATTTTTGGGTAAAACTGATTTTTTATATTTAGCATCTCAGCTTCATGAGAGCTGCCACTTATTACTAAAGCAGTTAAGTCACAAAAATTATTTTCTAAATCGTTAAAATACCTAGTTGTCGGCACTTCCAAGTTTGAAACCAACACAGATTGATTTTTCATGTAGGGAGCGGTAAAGTTTATTTCATCTTTTCTTCTTACTGATATAGCCAAGGAACCCAAGCCAACAGTATTTGGTTGTGAGTTTTTTAAATTGTAGTAGAATTTCGAAAAATTACCACTTTTATTAAATTCGAGCTTTAAATCAACATTTTTTTCAGCCTTTAACCATTTGGCAAAATCATTTAAAATATCAATTTCAATTCCTGTTAAATTCCCCTCGTCATCTTTAAAAGTAAAAGGATAATTTTCGAAATACAATACATTGAATTTGGCTTCTTTTGAAATTTGTGCTTCTTCCCAACTCCCAGGTAAAGATTGTGAAAAGGCAAAATTCAAACCTCCAAAAAACACAATAAATGCAATTAATCTTTTCATTGTTCGCAAGTAAACTATATGGGCTTATTAAACTCTAAAATTGTTTTCTCAATAATGGCAACACATGCAAGCAATTGCTCCTCGGTAATAACCAAGGGTGGTGCAAATCGAATAATGTTACCATGGGTTGGCTTGGCCAAAAGTCCGTTGTCTTTTAGAGCAACACATATTTCCCAAGCTGTTGTGCTGCTTGGATGATCGTTTATAATTATTGCATTCAAAAGGCCTTTTCCTCTAACCCTAGAAATTAAATCAGTTTTTCCAATTATTCTTTTCATTTCAGTGCGAAACAAATCACCTAATTTACGGGCATTTTGTGCTAACTTCTCATCTTTAACAACTTCTAAAGCTTCAACTGCAACTGCTGCTGCAATTGGGTTCCCACCAAAAGTACTTCCATGTTGTCCTGGCTGAATTACATTCATAACAGCATCATCAGCCAAAACTGCAGACACAGGATAAGCCCCGCCAGATAAAGCTTTGCCTAAAATCAAAACATCAGGCCTTGTATAAGTTTCTTGCTTTTCGCAATGTCCTTCACAATTGCAATTTCCACAAACAGCCAATAAACTTCCAGTTCTTGCAATTCCTGTTTGTACCTCATCTGCCATAAAAAGAACATTTTTCTCTTTACACATGGCTGCAGCTTTACTAATGTAATTGTCGTTTGGAGTATAAACTCCAGCTTCGCCTTGAATTGGCTCTACCAACATGGCAGCAATATTTTTATCTTCAAGCGCTTCGCGTAAAGCATCTAAATCATCGTAAGGAATTCTAGTAAACCCTGGTGTGTATGGTCCAAAGTTATCTCTAGCATCAGTATCATTCGAAAAAGAAATAATGGTAGTTGTTCTGCCATGAAAGTTACCTTCACAAACAATAATTTTTGCCAAATTATGCTCAATTCCTTTTACTTCATAAGCCCATTTTCTAGCCAATTTTAAAGCAGTTTCAACTGCTTCGGCTCCAGTATTCATTGGCAAAACCTTGTCGAAACCAAAATAATTGGTAATGTACTTTTCGTACTCTCCTAATTGACTATTGTAGAATGCTCTTGAAGTAAGGGTTAATTTTTTAGCCTGCTCAGTTAAGGCATTTACAATTCGTGGGTGACAATGACCTTGATTTACAGCAGAGTAAGCAGACAAAAAATCGAAATATATTTTTTTTTCAACATCCCAAACATAAACTCCTTCTCCTTTGTCTAAAACAACTGGCAATGGATGGTAATTATGAGCTCCATGGTTATTTTCTAGGTTAATTAATTCTTCTGATTTGGAAAGTGAATTTACTTGAGACATATCTATGAATTTGGGCTGCAAATATAGCTATTTTTGCCCCCTTTATGGGACGAAAAAAACGCAATTTACCTTTGTTAGAAAAGGTTTTATTTACCGATACAGGCGAATCGGGTAAGGCTGTTGGAAGAGCAGGAGAAAAAGTAGTATTTGCCAAAGGTGCAATTCCGGGCGATGTAGCCGATGTTCAAGTTTTCAGGAAAAAAAGCTCTTTTTTTGAGGGAAGTGTTACTCAAATTCATGAATATTCAGAATTTAGAACTGAACCTTTTTGCAAACACTTTGAGTTATGCGGTGGGTGTAGTTGGCAAAATATGCAATACGAAACGCAGGCTAACTTTAAAGAGAAAAAAGCCAAAGATGCTTTACAGCGATTAGGCCATGTTGAAGCTCAAAAATGGAATAATATTTTAAAAGCTCCTGCCATTAAGCATCATCGCAATAAGCTTGAATATACTTTTAGCCAAAGCAGATGGTTGACTGAAGAAGAAATAAAAACAGATTTAGATTTTGAAAACAGATTGGGCCTTGGGTTTCACTTACCAGGTAAATTTGATAAGGTCTTACACATTGAAGAATGTCATTTACAAGATTTAAGAACCAACGACATTAGAATTTTCATTTTCAAAAAATCTCTTGAATTAGAAATTTCATTTTTTCATTTAAGAAATCAAGTTGGGGTTTTAAGAAATTTGATTGTAAGAAACACTAATCAAGATGAATGGATGTTGGTTTTATCGATTACTGAGTTTTCTGAAAAAGTCGAGAACCTTTTGAACCAAGTCAAAAATGAATTTCCATTTATTACTTCTCTATTTTATGTAATAAATACCAAAAGGAATGATACTATTAGTGATTTAACCCCAGTTTTATTTTCAGGGAAAGATCACATTTTAGAAATTTTTGAAAATCCATTAAACCAAAAAATTAAATACAGAATAGGCCCAAAAAGCTTTTTCCAAACTAACAGCAATCAAGCACAAGAATTATACAAACTAGCTTTTAACCTTGCCCAACCAAAGGCAAACGAAACCATGTATGATTTGTATACAGGCACAGGTTCAATAGCCTTATTTTTTGCCAATGCAGTAAAAAAAGTTGTTGGTGTTGAATATGTTGAGGAAGCCATTGAAGATGCTAAAATAAATGCTCAGTTAAACGATATTGAGAATGTTTCGTTTTTTGCCGGCGACATGAAAGATATTTTTACCGAAGATTTTATTGCCGCCAACGGAACTCCCGATTTAGTTGTAACAGATCCGCCAAGAGCTGGAATGCACGCTGACGTGGTTGCCCAATTGGCCAAACTTAAACCTAATAGAATTTTATACATAAGTTGCAATCCTGCTACACAAGCGAGAGATTTAATTGAACTTACTCCTTTTTATGATGTGATTGAAAGTCAGTCGGTTGATATGTTTCCACATACCAACCATGTTGAAAACATAACCCTATTGCATTTAAAATCATGATACAACTCAACGAAGCATATTGGACAGAAAGGTGGAAAAACCACCAAACTGGTTGGGATATAGGATTTGTTTCTACTCCCATAAAAGAATATGTTGACCAATTAGAGAATAAGGAACTTAAAATTTTAATTCCGGGTTGTGGAAATGCTTACGAAGGTGAATATTTAATGAAGCATAGATTTAAAAACACACACCTTATTGATATTTCGCAAGAAGCCTTAAATGGTTTCAAAAAAAGATTTCCTTCCTTCCCTGAAGAAAATTTGCACCACGGAGACTTTTTCAATCACCAAGAAAAATATGATTTGGTAATTGAGCAAACATTTTTTTGTGCATTAAACCCCGAATTAAGAAAGGATTATGTAACCAAAATGCATGATACTTTAACTGAAAACGGAAAACTAGTTGGTGTACTTTTTCACGATAAATTATTTGACGACCACCCTCCTTTTGGTGGATTTTTAGAAGAATACAAAGCGCTTTTTGCCTCAAAATTCTTCATCCACAAAATGGAAATGTGTAAAAACTCAATTGAACCTCGCTTGGGTAGAGAGGTATTTATAAATTTGAAAAAAGTTAAATGATGGAAAATCGCTCGTTAATACTTAACCACGAAAAAATTCAACTAAAAATTGAGCGTATTGCACACGAAATTTACGAAAACCACTTTGATGAGGAGCAACTTCACTTTTT
Organism: Flavobacteriales bacterium; assembly: GCA_018609045.1. GTDB lineage: Bacteria > Bacteroidota > Bacteroidia > Flavobacteriales_G > Salibacteraceae > JAAZVO01. The sequence continues at coordinate 4,972 of JABAYK010000033.1, read as the reverse complement.
TGCCATTGAAACAAGAGGAGTAATTTTTGCCAAAAAATTGGCTGAAGAAGTTGAGAAAATATCTGGTATTAAAGTAAATATTCATCCCATAAAAATCAATAAAAAAGATCCTTTAAAAAGTCAGCCACAATTTAATGTCACCAAAGAAGAACTAAAGAAAAAAACGATTTTTTTACTAGACGATGTTTTGAATACAGGCTCTACTTTGATGTTTGCTGCTAACTTTTTAATTCAGTTTCCTATAAAAGGATTAAGAACAGTTATTTTGGTGAACCGCAAACACAGGCTTTTTCCAATAAGAGCAGATTTTGTTGGATTAAGTTTAGCCACAACGCTCAAGGAGCATATTTCGGTTGATTTTTCAGATAAAAACAACGGCGTTTACCTTAGCTAAAGTTTAAGACTTTTTTCGCCCATATTTCATAGGTTTCGGCAGAAACGCTTTGGGTATCAAACTTTAAGTGTGCTTTTTGATAAAACCCTTCTCTCTGTTCAAATAATTTTTTCAAAAAATCTAGCAGATTTTCAGGCGGAACTTTTGCCAACAATGGTCTTTTTGACAAAGAATTTTTAACGCGGGTTTCAATCATACCAATAGCGCAATCGAACCAAATTACCAAGCCACTATGTATCATAAAATCTAAATTTTGTTGGTTTGTTGCTGCCCCGCCACCTGTTGAAATTAAAACTTTTGAATTTGCTAATTCTTGTAAAAGTTTGGTTTCAATTTCTCTAAAGTAACTTTCTCCTTTCGATTCGAATATTTCTGAAATAGATTGCCCCTCGATATTTTCTATCCGTTTATCTAAATCTATAAAAGTATAACCAAGCTTATTTGCCAACTTTTTGCCGTGAGTAGATTTACCTACTCCCATAAAACCGATGATAAAAATTGACTTGTTCAAGCGATATTATTTATATGAAAAACAAGGTTACATAAAACGCCTAAAACTACTAGAAATTTAGGGCTCAAAACCTCAAAATATTGCCAAAAAAAAAGATTCTAAAAAAAATTAAAATTCGGCTTGGCAATAATAATTTGAATTCTATATTTGCACCTCCAAAAAATCAAGGAGACTTGTTAGCTCAGCTGGTAGAGCACATCCCTTTTAAGGATGGGGTCCAGGGTTCGAACCCCTGACAAGTCACCAAAAAAAATCCTAGTTATTTAGCTAGGATTTTTTTTTGCTTTTACCTGAAATAAAATGTTTTTAAATATTTAAGATTATTTGCAATCGTAGGTTCTTGTTACGGTAATCTCAATTCCGTTGTAAAGCGAATCAGAGCCTATGGTTTTTCCATCTACAGCCTCTAGCCTATCTTCACATAACTCAACAGTTTCTGCAGAAGTTGATGGAACTCCTTCTACCGGAAAAGCATAGTCTTGTTTTAATTTGGTTGTTGAAGTTACATCACAAACCTTGCATTTAGAGCAAGATGTTGAGCCAATAAAAAGGGCCAATAATAAAAATGCTAAAATATTTTTCATGCTTTCTTTAAAATGTCAAATCCGTAAGCAATTAATTTTTCTCCTTTAAACATGGCAGGGAAAGCAAAAATTGGAATTGGAGTGCTTTTGCCCGATTCATCAATATTGATAATTTTAAACTGCTTATTCATTTTTTTTAATTTGGTAATAACCTCTTCACAATCGTGGCAATTTTCACCAACATAAATGGTAAAATCATTAATCTTTTTAAAACCAAATAGCTTTTTTAAAAAGCTCATAAATCGTTAATGTCGTGAATTAAAATACTTTTCCTATCAAAATTAATAAGATTAGCCTCTTTTAATTCATTTAACACAATTGTTACTGTTTGTCTTGAGGTAGCGGTAAGATTTGCCATGTCTTGGTGGGTTAATTCGTGTTTAAGGGCATATCCATAACCTACTTTTCGCCCCTTTTCCAGTGCATTAGATTTAATAAAATTAATTATTCTTTCGCGAGCATCTTTAAAAACCAATGATTCTAACCTGCGCTCTACTTTTTGAAGTTTATCGCCAATGAGCTTGGTGATTTCAAAACTTAAATGTGGAATTGACTTTAACAACCTTTCCATTTCCTCTTTGTGAATAGCACAAATTCTAACATTACTATCCATTGCTAATGCAAAATCGCTCCGTTTGCCTTCGCCAATTATCGAGAGCTCACCGAAAATTTCACCATGATAAAGAATGGCTTTGATAATTTCTTTACCATCATCTGAATAAGACCCAAGCTTTACCCTACCCTCTTTGAGCAAGAAAATTACGTTTGATGGGTCTTCGGGGAAATATATAAATTGACTTTTTTCCATGGTTCGCATAGAGCTAATGCGATCAACCATATCTAATTCTTCAGGGTTTAAATCTTTAAACAGGTTAATTTGCTCTAGGTGCCAAAGTTTGCTTTGTTGATTTGCCATAAGTTTGAACTCACTAATTTAGGTAAATTAATGGCTTAATGCTATTACCTTTTCTTTAACCTTATCGGCAAAAACTGCCAAATCTTTTTCTCCCAAATCATTAAAAGCAAATGGTTCTCCTATGGTAATTGTAACATCTCCTGGTTTTACTTTACCTCCGCCAGTTGGCCAAACTTTGTTTGCTCCTTGAATTAAAACAGGAACCAAATTGGCGTTGGCATGTTGGGCAATAAAAAAACCACCTTTTTTAAACATTCTCACTTCACCAGTTTTACTTCTTGTACCTTCAGGAAATATCATTACGCTTTTACCTAATTTTATTAAATCACTTGCATCTCTTAATGAAAGTAAACTCTTTCTTCGGTCTTTTCGGTCTACAAACACCATTCCCATCGATTTCATAAACCATCCTATAAATGGCATTTTTTTCAATTCTTCTTTTCCTAAAAAATGAAGGTTTACAGGTATTGAATTGAACAAAACAGCAATATCTAAAAACGATTGGTGATTTGAAACAATTAAATATGAATTATTTACATCGATATTTTGTTTCCCAATTACTTTTACCCTTGCTCCTGCAGCCCATAAAATAACAGGACTCCAAAAGTTACGGGCCATGTTTAACGGCAACTTTTTGTTGCGTGTAATGGTCATTAATAATAGAGAAAGTGAAATGGCGAAGATTGACCAAAAGCCAATCATAAAAAGCCTTAATTTACTCAAAAGTGTTTTCCTTTTTTTTGGATTTAAAAGAGTTTAAAATTCTTTTAGCATCTTCTAAATTTTTAGAAAACTTGATGTGATAGGGTACTTTGTTGATATTCCAAACAATACCAAAAAAAGACAAAAATTTAAGAATATAGTAAGTTGGGTCGAGCTCCCACCAAAAAAAACCTTGACGAGTTGAAGATTGGTAATAATGGTGGTTGTTATGCCATCCCTCGCCCATAGTTACCAAAGCCAAAACCAAACTATTTTTAGATTCATCACCTGTTTCGTATCTAGGTTTACCTACTTTATGCATCAACGAATTGATAGAAAAAGTACCATGAAACAGAATAACTGTGCTTAAAGCAAAGCCAACAAATAATGCACTCCAAGCTCCTGTAAAGAAAGAAACATCATATAAAGAATAATTAATCCATCCACCAAATCCAATTACAAACAATATCATTATCAATGGAGGAAATAAATGATTTTTATTTAACCAAACCAATTCAGGATATTTTGCAAAATCTTTGATTAAATCTGTTCTAGTTTTTTTGTAATCAGGACCTAAAATCCATCCTATATGAGAATACAAAAAGCCGTAAACTTTATTTGAATGTGGGTCTTTTTCTGTATCAGAAAATTTGTGGTGTGTTCTGTGGTTGGCTGCCCACCATAAAGCTCCTTTTTGAATAGAAGTTTGGGCAAAAAATGCCAATAAAAATTGAAACCAACGAGTGGTTTTAAAAGTTCTATGCGAAAAATACCTGTGGTATCCTGCTGTAATAAAAAACATTCGGAAAAAGTAAAGACCAATGCAGAGCAACCAATCAAACATGGTGGCTCCTGAAAAAATGGCCAAAACCGGTGCCAAATGCAACAAAAGAAATCCTACTTCACTTTTCCAATTTGGAGAATTTCGTTTTTCTTTTTTGGGTTTAACGCTTGTTGAGGGTGTAGTCACTTTGTTAAATTTTTGATTTCAAAAATACAACTTCAAAAAATAATAATATTGAGCAATATCATTTCTTAATTCAAATTAAAAGACAGAGTGAAAGTTGTACCTTCATTTTTTGTACTAACTATTTCAATGCCTCCATTGTTTAAAATAGTATAAAAATTTACCATTTGCAATCCTAAACCTAAGCCCTTTTCACCATTGGTTCCATTTCTCTTTAATTTCTTAAAAGCTCTTATTTGGTCTAATTCCTTTTCTGAGAGTCCTATTCCTTGATCTTTAATTGAAATTTTTACTTTACTATTTTCTGTAGTTACAATTAATTCAACTTCTGAGTTTGGGTATGAAAACTTAATGGCATTAGACAATATATTTCTGATGATTAACTCTAAGTGATTTGCATCTACAAAAGTTGTAATTGAATCTGAAGACGTTGAAATTGATAATTTGATATTTTTTTGATCGGCTTGTTGTCTTAAAAAAACAAACACCTTTTCGATTGTTTTTTTAACATTAACATTTTTAAAGGTTGGCTTTGAGTTATTTATATTAGTTAAAGCCCACTCTAAAAGGGTGTTTAGATTTGAATTAAGGTCATTTATTGAACTTTCTAGCTCAATAATCATTTTTTCTTTTTCTTCTGTGCTTAAAATATTCAATTTTAAAAGATCGATAATACCCTTAACCGCAGTAATCGGAGACCTTAAATCATGAGACAATACAGTCATTATTCGATTTTTTTCTTCCAATAAATCGTTTAGGCTTTTGTTGAGACCTTTTACCTTTTTTCTTTCTTTATTGATAAAAACTAAAAATATCCCCAAAATAATTAATATTCCGATAAAAAAGTAGAAGCTATTTTTTAAGTTCTTGATTTTGGATTTAGAAAACTCCTCAGCTT
>JABAYK010000020.1:56323-86715 GCA_018609045.1 Flavobacteriales bacterium | reverse complement strand
ACTTCTTCCATTTTTACAGCTAAATCCATTCCTTCAACATCTGTTTTAGGTAAAGCCTCAGAAATATAATCATGAATCGTAGTATTGAAATTTTCTAATCGTCTTTGCAATTCAAGTGCTGTAAACTCACCATTAATTGGATTATTAGCATCTGAACCTATAAGCATGTGGGTTGGCATATCATGATTATCTTTTGCAGCTACTTGCATTAAGTTTCTTGTTGCTGCCGTATCCTCAGAAATTTGTTCAACCCCTGCAATAATTTTAACCTTTAAAACCTCAATATGTGCATCTAACTCTTTAGACAAATCTCTTACTTGTCTTGCAGCAAGGTAGTATTTACGAACTTTTTCAGGATCTAAAGCATTCTTATTACCAAATTGTTGCATGGTATATGCATTTTTTATATCAAACCCTTCATTAGTTCTTTCTAAACCATCATTAATTATCACAAAAGAATTTAAGATTTCTTTGGAAACATTCATTGCCAATAAAGCAAGAAGAACCAAATACATCATACTAATCATTTTCAGCCGCGGGGGCAAATCACCCATTGACATAAGCTACAGAGTTTTTATGTTATTAATTATTATAAATTGATTAGTTACCTTGTCTAGAGCTCATAGCTGTTAACATATTACCATAAATTGTATTTAACTGGCCAATATTATCAGATAATTGAGAAATATTTTCTTTGTATTTTTTAGAATCTTCTACAGTTGAATTAAGATTTTCTAGCAGACCTTCAATTCCAGTAAAGAATTTTGAAGAAGTTTCTAATTGACCATTTGCCTCCTTTAATTGCATTTCATAAGTTGCATTTAATGCAGCCAAATTTTGAGAAATTGCCGACATGTGTTGTCCCATATCTGAACCTGATTGGCTAGATTCTGAAATACTAACTAACGATTGAGCAGCTTTTTCATAAGTATTAGTTAATTCACCAACCTTTGAAGAAGCTGTTCTTACACTTTCTACATATTCATTTGTAGCAATACCTGCCTCAGAAATATCTGATAAAGAATTTGTTTGTTTAGATAAATTCTGTAAACCTGCACCCAAGCTTTCAATTAATTCAGGACCAATTTTCGCCTCTTCCAACAAATTGTCTAATTGCTGTGTAATTGGCAATTCATCATCATCATCGAAAGACATTAATTCTTTTTTGCTTTTTTTAGGAGCTATTTCTTCGTGGCTATCATCTTCTTCCTCTCCTTCTTCATCATGATGACCCAACTCTGGATAAACTTTTGACCAATCTGTAGCCAAATGCTGTGGTTCAATAGCACCAATAGCAAATAAAAAAGCTTCGGTTAATAAACCAATAACAAGCATTGCACTTGCTCCAGGATAATGTTGAATTTTAAAAAGAGCACCAACGATTACAACCGAAGCACCTAAACTCATCATGTAGTTTACAATTGTTTTTCCTTTTACTGTTCCATATAGAAACTCCGACAAACCCTTTTTTTTCTTTCCAGACATAGATTTAATTAATTAATAGTATTATAAGATAGATTTTTTTATTTAAATATTAGATTTCCCCATTCCAAGGTAACTCATTACACTTCTAAAACCAATATAACTTTTAGCGGTATCTTGGTATTCATAAGTTCTAGTTCCTGTTTGGATAAAGTAACCTATATCCTTCCAAGAACCACCTCTAATTACTTTTCTTTTTAAAACAGGTGGATCATCTTCATTTGCTTCATAAACATAATCCATATTTAAATCATGGGCGAAGTCAAAAGAAGCTTCATCAAAAGCATTGCTGGTCCATTCTGCTACGTTTCCGGCCATACAGTATAAGCCGTAATCATTTGGCTCATATGAGTAGGCAGGTACAGTGTGAATTCCGCCATCATCGTAATAATTTCCTCTTAATGGCTTGAAGTTAGCCATGAAACAACCTCTTGTATTTCTAATGTAAGGACCTCCCCAAGGATAACTTGAAAGATCAAGACCACCTCTTGCGGCATACTCCCATTCAGATTCTGTTGGAAGTCTGAAATTTTGAACCGCAGTAACTCCTGCTCCTTTTCTATAACTATTAAAATACTGAGATCTCCAAATACAAAAAGCTCTAGCTTGTTTCCATGTAACCCCAACAACAGGATAACCATCATAAGCTGGGTGCCAGAAATACATATTTGTTAAAGGCTCGTTGTAAGAATATGTAAAGTCATGAATCCAACACAATGTATCAGGATAAACATTAATTACATCTCTTTTGATAAAAATAGACCTATCAGTTAAACCCCTTTCTCTTAATTCATCACCATTAATTGTAGGTTTTTTTCGAGACGCATCTTTAAAGTCTATCCAAAAATATTCGTAATCTAGTTTCCTAGTATCAATATCTCTGTGACCATAAAAACGTTCGTACTCTGGCAAGAACATTATTTCCAAGGCTTCACGCTCATCTGGCTCATTCCAATCAATTGACATATCCCAATTAATTTTTGGTGGCTCAAGGTCTTCTTCATATTGATTTTGAAAAATCAAATGTTCTTCGTTAACCTCCTCACCCAAAATTCTATGTGCAATTGAGTCTCTTACCCAATAAACGAATTGACGATACTCATTATTTGTAATTTCTGAGTCATCCATATAGAATGCAGATACAGAAACTGTTTTAGATTTGGCTGTATATGAAAAGGGTACATCTTGATCGTTTGGACCCATTACAAAACTTCCTGGAGGTATATATAATGTACCAAAAGGATCGGCTTGATACCATTGAGGTCGCCCAGTAACTCCAGTAAGTTGGCCGTTCTCTGAACTCCCGCAGCTACTAAGTAGCCCTAAGCCTATGAATACATATAGTAACTTCTTCATAATGTTACTTAATTTGAAAATCGGTCAAAAATAGCATTTTTTTTATTAACAACTAATTTTTGGTAATTTAACCAAAGAGTTAATAGATTTTAGTAACGTACTGATTTAAATATTATTATAGAAAGCGTACAGATTTGTGTCTCTCAATTTTTATTTTCTTAGGAATATTAAAACAATAATTGAGTAATAATTCATGTGATCCAGAACTTGCAGTTCTTACCAATGATGTTGTGATATCGTATGCATAACCAAGCCTTAAAGTACCTCCTGCAAGACCTGTTCCTCCAAGTTTATAATCGACTCCAGCCATAGCAACAATCGCATCTTGAAGCCTGTAAGTTAAACCACCCCAAAACATATTGTTGTAAACTGCACTAACATTAACATCAATTTGAGCTGAAGCTCCATCAGACTTAACAAATAATGAAGGTTGAAATACAACGTTTGGCAACAACCTATCATAATTGTAGCCTGCCATTAAATAATAGTGCCTTTTTACTTCTACTGTTGAATTAACTCCTAAATCGGGAGCGGAAAGATGTGTAGTCGAAATTCCTGCATATAAATCATCATTTGCGAAATAAGCGCCAAAATCAAGATCAAAAGCAGTAGCTGATAGGCCTGCATCTGGAATTTTTGGATCTGTAACAATATCATCAATTGCAGTCCAATCAGAACCAATTGATCTATTCAACATTCCTAAACCAATACCAATACCTAGTTGTCCCGCAACGGCAGGTATATCCAAATGATATGAATAAGCAGCTTTTAAATGAAAATCTTGGAATTGACCAATTTGGTCTTGGGCTACAGACAACCCAATACCTCCTCTAAGAATAGGAACTGGACCATGAGCCGAGAATAAATATGTACCAGGCTGCCCTTCAAAACCTACCCATTGCTCTCTACCTAAAACTGTAGCACAAATAGAACCATTTGTGCCTGCTACTCCAGGATTTGGAAACAACCTATTGTACATATTCTGGCTAAATTGTGGATCTTGTTGTGCTTTTGCAGAAAAGCAAATTCCTAAAAGGGCAAAACCAAAAATCAGTAATTTTTTCATGCAGAATATTTTCCGAAATTTTTAAAGGTGGCTAAAATATATAAAAAAACAACTTCGCCAAATTTTACTAAACATTGGCTTAACTCAAAATTCGATTTACGTAAATGAAAAAAAACTCTAAATAAACACTTAGTTAACAATTACTTAAACTAGTTTTTGAAAAGTTTTTAGCCATCTTTCGGGCATTTCATCCTTACAAGCAATTAAATAATCTTTGTAAGAACATGGCACAAATTGGTGTCTTTTGAATTTTAAAACACTATTTTTTGGATGTGGAATATCCATCCACCACCTGTCTGTTTTTAAATTCTTAAAGAAAATCAAATCGGTTGTATGAGTTTCTGAATTAATAACATATTTCAAAAATTCTTTGTTATCTCTTTCAGGTATTTCATTTTTTCTGTGATAAAAACCATCAATAAAATACCAAACAATTTGAGCTAGAAGATGGGCTGTTTGTCCTCTATCATCAATTTCTGGGTTTAACTCATAAAATCCAACTGATGTTAACTTATCGCTTAAGCCTGCATATCTAGCAAGCTTACATACCTCTTCGCCGTAAAAGCCATTTGGTGTAACATTATTATTTGCAGGTGCATCGCTATTTCTTATAGATGATAAATCGAAACTAGCCATATCAGCATTTCTAATGATTGGCTCTGCTTCTGTTAAATCTGCACGAATTTCACCTAGACGGCAAATGTCAAAATGCAACTTTCCCATCAAATCAATTTCTTCTTGTGTTACGAAATAAGTTTGATAGCCTAGATTTGAATAATTAAATAAATAATTTGGCTGGTGTAAAACAATTTTATTCAGGTAAGAATTTGATTTTAATGGATCTCCTACATCTCCCAAATCAAAAGAATTATCAATTGTTACAATATTTACCAACTGCTCTAAATGCTCGTAAGCTTTAAAATTGGCAAATGTTAAATCTTGAGATCCTCCAATTATAATAGGTAATACTTTTAACTTAAGCAACTCTGCTATAACTATAGCTAAACCTGTATAAGTATCTTCTACGGTGGCCCCAATAACAAAGTCTCCTAAATCTAAAATTTTTGTTTTGTAAGGCCCTTCGCTATGGTGATAAAAATATTTTCTGAATTGTTTGGAGCCTTTGAAGGTTCCTTTGTTGTTAAAGGCATTTCTTTCTTCGGGAACTCCAATAATGGCTAAATCGAATTCTCTAAAATCTTCTTCTTTAAAATTTTGATAATCAAATAGGGTAGTATTTCCTAAAAAACCAGTTTTAAAATCTTCGTTATTTAGGTTTACTGGTTTAAAAAAGGATTTTATTTCCATCTATTTTTTCTTTTTCTTATCCTGAGCCTCAATTATTTCTAGCACTTCTTGGTATTCTAAATCTTTTGGCTCTTTATCTTTTGGAATACGAACATTTGATTTTCCGAATTTAATGTACGGGCCATATCTACCATTTAAGATTTGTAAATTTTTATCCTCATCAAATTGTTTAATAAGTCTGTTGGCATCAACTTCCTTTTTCTTTTTAATTAACTCAATGGCCTCATTTAATTCTAATTCTAGCGGATCTTGGCCCTTTGGAATGGAAACAAACATTTTATCATATTTCACATAAGGCCCAAACCTTCCTACTCCAACTGAAACTTCTAATTCTTCGAAAGTTCCTAATGATTTTGGCAACTGAAAAAGTTTTAATGCCTCCTCTATAGTTACTGTGGCAATAGTTAAAGGTGCTTTCAGTGATGCAAATTTTGGTTTATCCTCACTATCTGTTTCTCCCATTTGCACCATTGCACCATATCTTCCAATACGGGCATATATATTCAACCCTGTTTTTGGGTGTTGTCCTAATAACCTTTCACCTGTAGCTTTTTCTGAATGCTCTAAAGCCTCATTCACATCTTTTTTAAATGGAGTATAGAATTCTTTAAGCATTGAATTCCATGTATTTTTACCTTCGGCGATATCATCAAATTGCTTTTCTACATCTGCAGTAAAATTGTAATCTAAAACCTTATCAAAATTCTCAACCAAAAAATCGTTAACAACGATTCCTATATCGGTTGGAAATAACTTTTTCTTTTCAGCTCCAGTATTTTCTGTTTTTATTTCTTCTTTTTGATCATTACCTTCAAATGAAACAACTGTATATTTTCTTTCTACTCCTTCTCTGTCTCCTTTTTCAATGTAACCACGCTTTTGAATGGTTGTAATTGTTGGGGCATAAGTTGATGGTCTTCCAATTCCAAGTTGCTCCAATTTTTTCACCAGACTAGCTTCAGTATATCTTGCAGGGTGATGGGTAAATTTTTGCGTTGCTAAAAAGGAATTTAATAAAAGAGTTTCTCCTTTGGTTATTGGAGGAAGCAATCCATCTACTTTTTCTTCCTCATCTTCTTCATCTTTCGATTCATTGTAGACTTTTAAAAAACCTTCAAATTTTAAAACTTCGCCTTGAGCAACAATATCAACCTTGCCATTATTTAAATCAATTGTTGTTTTTTCTAATTGAGCTTCAGCCATTTGAGATGCTACTGTTCTCTTCCAAATTAGGTCGTATAACTTTTGCTCTTGGCTAGGACCATCAGTAGTGTGGTTGTTAAAATACGTTGGCCTTATTGCTTCATGCGCTTCTTGTGCTCCTTTAGATTTTGTTGAATATTGCCTAGATTTCGAATATTCTGCTCCATAAGATTTCACAATCTCATTTTTTGCTGCAGCTATCGCTGTATCAGAAAGGTTAACCGAATCTGTTCTCATGTAAGTGATTTTTCCAGATTCATATAATTTTTGGGCTACTCCCATTGTTTGAGAAACCGAAAAACCTAATTTTCTTGAAGCTTCCTGCTGCAAGGTAGATGTTGTAAAAGGAGCAGATGGGTTTCTTTTTGTAGGTTTTGTTTCTACATTCAAAACCTTAAAGTCACCCGATTTTACATCTTCCAGTATTTTTAAAAGATCACTTTTATTATCAATTTTAGAGGGATATTCAGCTTTTAATTTTTCTCCTGATTCTAACTGAAAAATGGCGCTTAGTTTAAAATAATCTTCAGATTTAAATGCCTGAATTTCTCTTTCTCTTTCAACAATAATTCTCACAGAAACACTCTGAACCCTTCCAGCTGAAAGCGAAGGTTTTACTTTTCTCCACAATACGGGAGATAATTCAAACCCCACTAAACGATCTAGAATTCTTCTTGCTTGTTGGGCATTTACAAGGTTAACATCAATATCTCTTGGATTTTGAATAGCACTTAATATAGCCGATTTGGTAATTTCATGAAATACAATTCTTTTAGAATTTTCTTTATTTAGCTTTAAAACTTCAGCTAAATGCCAAGAAATTGCTTCCCCTTCTCGATCCTCATCAGTTGCTAACCAAACTCGATCTGCTTTTTTTGTAAGGTCTTTAAGCTCTTTTATTACCTTCTTTTTATCTTGTAACACCTCATATTTAGGCTCAAAACCATTTTCAATATCAATTGAATTTTCTTTTTTTGGCAAGTCTCTAACGTGGCCATAACTAGACTTTACGGTATATCCTTTTCCTAAAAAATTTTCAATCGTTTTTGCTTTCGCAGGGGACTCAACTATTACTAACTCCATGGGCTATTTTAAATAAAAACAAATTGGTTTTCAATTCGTTTTCGGGGTACAAAGAAAAAAATTTATGCAAATGGTAGTGAATTTTCTGGAAAAAGCTTGAATATGCCATTTTGACACAGGATTGATTTTGACTAATTTTGCTGGCCAATTTCTAGTATGGAAAAAACTTTGAACAAAGATATAGACGAGACCTTGCAAGGTACACCAACCATGGTTAAGACAGAAACTTATGCAGGTAAAAAATTATATTTAGAAAGCTACGGCTGCCAAATGAATTTTAGTGATAGCGAAATTGTTGCTTCAATTCTTACAAAAAATGGTTACCAAACTACAAATGAGTTGAATGAAGCAGATGTTGTTTTGCTTAACACTTGCGCAATTAGAGACAAAGCCGAACAAACTGTTCGTAACAGGTTAAAACATATTCAATCAAATAAAAAGAATAATCCAAATCTTGTAGTTGGTGTTTTAGGTTGCATGGCCGAAAGGTTAAAATCTCAGTTGCTTGAAGAAGAAAAATTGGTTGATTTAATTGCAGGACCTGACGCTTACAGAACCTTACCTGATCTTATTTCTGATATTGATGATGGCCGAAAAGCTGTTAATGTTCTTTTATCTAGAGAAGAAACGTATGCAGACATTGCACCAGTTAGATTAGACCAAAATGGAATTTCTGCTTTCATATCAATTATGAGAGGATGTGACAACATGTGTTCTTTTTGCGTTGTTCCGTTTACAAGAGGAAGAGAAAGGTCTAGAGACCCGAAGACTATAATAGAAGAAGCTAAAAGCCTACTTGATCAAGGCTATAAAGAAGTTACCTTATTAGGACAAAATGTTGATTCATACAGGTGGAATATTACTAAAAAAGGTGAAATTATCAACAAAGATGAAGAACCCGTTTCATTTGCACGCCTTATGGAAATGGTTGCGCTTGTTTCACCTGATTTAAGAATTAGATTTTCAACTTCTCATCCTAAAGATTTAACTGAGGATGTTGCGCAAGTTATGGCCAAATACGAAAATATTTGCAATTACATTCATTTACCTGTTCAATCTGGAAACTCTGAAATACTCGATAAAATGAATAGGGGTTATACCCGTGATTGGTATTTAAACCGAATGGAAATGATTCGGTCTATTGTTCCTGATGTTGGCATGAGTACTGATGTTATTGCTGGTTTTTGCGATGAAACTGAGGAGCAACATCAAGAAACATTAAGCTTGATGGAAATTGTAAAATATGATTTTGCTTATATGTTTAAGTATTCTGAAAGACCAAAAACATTGGCCGAAAGAAAGTTTGAAGACAATGTTCCTGAAGAAGTAAAAAAGAGAAGATTGCAGGAAATAATTGACCTTCAAATGAAACATTCTTTGGAAAGTAACCAAAAAGATTTGGGAAAAACTTTTAAAGTTTTGGTTGAAGGGGAATCTAAAAAATCGCAAGATCAATTATTCGGCAGAAACTCTCAAAATAAAGTAATTGTATTTCCAAAAGAAAAATATAAAAAAGGTGAATACGTTAATGTAGAAGTATTAAACTGTACAGCTGCAACCCTAATAGGAAAAGCGATAAACTATGCCTGATTATGATTTTCAAAGTTTAAAACAAAGGTTTGGTATTATTGGAGCCTCACCTTTGCTGGATAGAGCAATTAATATTGCAGCACAAGTTGCAACTACAGACCTATCTGTTTTAATTGTTGGTGAAAGTGGTGTTGGTAAAGAAAGAATGCCTCAAATAATTCATAATCTTTCGCCAAGAAAACACAATAAGTACATTGCTGTAAACTGTGGAGCAATACCTGAAGGTACTATAGACTCTGAATTATTTGGACACGAAAAAGGATCTTTCACCGGTGCTCAAGCAACACGAAAAGGATATTTTGAAGAAGCTGATAGAGGTACTATTTTTTTAGATGAAGTAGCTGAGTTGCCACTTCAAACCCAAGTTAGATTATTAAGGGTTTTGGAAACAGGCGAAATAATAAAAGTCGGTTCTTCTAAAGTTCAAAAAACAAATGTTAGAATAGTTGCTGCAACCAATGTTAATGTTCCTGAAGCTATTTCTAAAGGAAAGTTTAGAGAGGACTTATATTACAGGTTAAATTCTGTGCCCATAAAAATGCCATCTTTAAGAGAAAGAAAAGAAGATATTCACTTATTATTTAGAAAGTTTGCGCTTGATTTTGCTGACAAATACAGAATGCCTGTAGTTAGGTTGGCAGATGATGCAGTTTCGGTACTTGAAAATTATAGATGGAAAGGAAATATTAGGCAATTAAAAAATACTGCTGAGCAAATTTCTGTAATTGAACCAAATAGAGAAATTTCAAGAAATGTTCTGCTTAAATATTTACCCGATTTTGGTGATTCTGATTTACCAATGGTTTATAAGAAGCCAGAAGAAAAGAACGATTTTACAGAAAGGGAAATCTTATACAAATTCCTTATCGATATGAAAAAGGATTTGGGAGACCTGAAAAAAATTGTTGTTGACTTGGTAAAAGAGGGAAAAGTAAGTTCTTCAACCGATCACCAAGAAATAATTCAAAAAATATATCGAGATATTAATGATGATGAAAAGCCATCAACATCATTACAAATAGCCGCAAAATCTTCTATTCAAAATGAAAACGATTATGAAATTCACTCTCCTGGTGAGTTTGATGAACCCGAAGAATACATAGAAGAATCACTAAGTCTTGAGGAAAAGGAAAAAGAAATGATTCAAAAAGCTTTGGAGAAATACAACGGAAAAAGAAAAGATGCTGCCAAAGAGTTAGGAATTTCTGAGCGAACCTTGTATCGAAAAATAAAAGAATTCGATTTAAATTGAAATTTACTTACTACATAGTGTTAATGGTATTGCTTGCAGGTTGTAAGGTTAATTATTCGTTTACCGGAGCCAGTATTAGTCCCGATATCAAAACAGTTTCTATAGCCTATTTCCCAAACTATGCACCCCTAGCTCAACCTACCTTAAGTCAGGTATTTACAGAATCTTTAAAAGACTATTTTTTAAGTCAAACCAGTTTAAAGTTAACCGATAAATATGGCGACATTGAATTTTCGGGAGAAATAATTGACTACAAAACTGAACCAATGGCTGTAACACAAGATGAAACAGCAGCTGTAAATAGGTTAACCATAACAGTAAAGGTTAAATACCGAAATAGCAAAGATGAAGGTCAAAATTTTGAGAAAACCTTTTCGAAAAACGAAACGTATGATAGTTCAAGAAATTTAAACGAGGTTGAACCTGAATTAATACCCCAAATTGTAGATCAAATAGTACAAGATATTTTTAATGCAAGTTTGGGAAATTGGTAAATGGATTTTCAAAAAATAAATATTGCCATTGCCGAAAACAACTTTTCTAACCTTTCTAGTGCTGAATTAGAAAAATTAATTGAAGAATTTCCCTACTGCGGAAACTTTAAGGTTGCTTTGAGTAAAATTCATCAATCAAATAATGATCATCAACTAAACAAAAGCATTAAAAGTGCGGCTCCATTTGTAAATAATAGATCAGCTTTTTTTAAATTTTTATTTACTGAAACATTAAAATTAACTGTAAATAAAATAGAAGATGAAATTGATAGTATTGAGAATTTTCCTCCTGACCAGTTAGATTCTTCTAAAAAGGAAGTAGAAAAAAATATCATTCAAGAAACTTCAGAGCCAGAGCAAAAAACAAAAATTACTGGTGGTCTAGAAATTATTGAGAAAGATAATTCTTCAAAAAATGAAATAATTGAAGAAAAAGCAACTCCTAAAAAAACATCTTCAGAATTAACAGAAGAAACACTTCAAGAAATTGATATTGAAAAAAAACCTGACGTAGAGCAAGTAGATAAAAACCAAGAGGAAATGCTTAGAGAATTAGAAAAGCAAATTTTATCTAGTGCTGTTTCTACATCAATAATAAAAGAAGCCTCCGAACCGGCTGAAAACATCTCTCCAGATGAGCCAAATAAAATTACATCCCTTACCGGAAAAAATACATTTTCAGGATGGTTAAAAAATATCAGTCAAAATAAATTTGACCCAAAAGAGCAAAGAGAAAAAAAGCAATTAATCGAAAAATTCATCCAAAACGATCCGCAAATTACACCAAAACAAACTGCTTTTTTCTCTGTAGCCGAAAAAGCCAAGTTAAGTTTAGCCGAAGATGAAACCTTTGTAACCGAGACACTTGCTAAAATTTATGCGCAACAAGGCAACAACTCAAAGGCAATTAAAGCTTATGAAATATTAATATTGAAAAATCCCGAAAAAAAGACTTTATTTGCAGCCCGAATTAAAGAATTAAAAACATCAGTTAAAAAATAAAACAATGTACACATTAGTAGCAATCTTAATTTTTATTGTTTGCCTTTTATTAGTTGGCATCATCTTAATTCAAGAATCAAAAGGCGGTGGCCTTGCTTCAGGCTTTGCTTCATCTAACCAAGTAATGGGTGTTAAAAAAACAGGCGACTTTTTAGAAAAAGCTACTTGGACTTTAGCTATAGCGCTTTTGGTATTGAGTTTAGTTGCAGCTGCAGTTCAAACTCCTGGTACAATCGAAGAGTCTGTTCAACAAAGTGAAATCAAAGATTTTATTGAAGGAGACATTCCAAATACCTTTCAAACAAATCCTGCTCCTGTTCCGCAACAACAAACTCAACCTGCTCCAGCTCAGCAACCTGCTGAAGACTAATTAAACAGGTTTCAAGACATTTTAAAAATGTCAGTATGGCAGCATACTGACATTTTTTTTGCCCAAAAAGTAGTGCAATAACAATATCTGGCACAAATACCCTATTGGCATAAAATTCGAAAAGGGTGAATTCACAATTTAAAAACAATTATTAACCATAAAAATTTAAAAAATGGCTGGAGTTAATTTTAAACCCAACGAAGACAGAGTTTTAGTAGAACCTGCAGCTGCAGAAGAAAAAACAGCAGGTGGAATTTATATTCCTGACAATGCAAAAGAAAAACCTCAAACTGGGGTTGTTATAGCTGTTGGAACTGGCAAAAAAGACGAACCAATTACTGTTAAAGTAGGAGACACTGTATTCTACGGAAAATACTCAGGAACAGAGATTACCATTGATGGGAAAGACTACCTCATCATGAGAAATGCAGACATTTTAGGAAGTAAATAATTAAAAACTAAAAAATTAAGAAAATGGCAAAAGAAATAACTTTTGATGCTGAAGCAAGAGAAGGACTAAAAAAAGGAGTTGATGCCCTTGCCAATGCGGTAAAGGTAACTTTAGGTCCAAAAGGAAGAAACGTAGTTATTGATAAAAGTTTTGGTTCTCCAACCATTACCAAAGACGGTGTATCAGTAGCCAAAGAAATTGAATTGGCTGATCCAATTCAAAACATGGGTGCACAAATGGTAAAAGAAGTTGCTTCAAAAACTGCAGATATTGCAGGTGATGGAACAACTACTGCTACTGTTTTAGCTCAGGCTATTGTAACTGCAGGTATTAAAAATGTTGCTGCAGGTGCAAACCCAATGGATTTGAAAAGAGGAATTGACAAGGCTGTAATTGCAGTTATTGCAAACCTTAAAGCACAATCTCAAGTAGTTGGAGACGACAACGAGAAAATAAAGCAAGTTGCCACAATTTCAGCCAATAACGATTCTGAAATTGGTGATCTTATTGCTCAAGCAATGATGAGAGTAAAAAAAGAAGGTGTAATAACTGTTGAGGAAGCAAAAGGAACTGAAACAACTGTAGAAGTTGTTGAAGGAATGCAATTCGATAGAGGTTATCTTTCTCCATATTTTGTTACCGATACTGAAAAAATGGTAACAGAATTAGAGAACCCTTACATATTAATATATGATAAGAAAATCTCTACCATGAAAGACTTACTCCCTGTATTGGAAAAAACAGCACAAAGTGGAAGAGGTCTTTTAATTATTGCTGAAGATGTTGATGGTGAAGCTTTAGCAACTTTGGTTGTAAATAAGCTAAGAGGTTCATTAAAAGTAGCCGCTGTAAAAGCTCCTGGTTTTGGAGATAGAAGAAAAGCAATGTTAGAAGACATCGCTATTTTAACTGGTGGTTCTGTTATTTCTGAAGAAATTGGCAGAAAATTAGAAGATGCTACTTTAGAAGATTTAGGAACTGCAGAAAAAATATCTTTAGACAAAGACAACACAACTGTTGTTAATGGAGCTGGAGATAAAAAACAAATTGAAGCTAGAGTTAACCAAATAAAAGCTCAAATAGAATCTACAACTTCTGATTACGACAAAGAAAAACTTCAAGAAAGAATGGCCAAGTTGGCAGGTGGTGTTGCTGTATTATATATTGGCGCAGCTACCGAAACTGAAATGAAGGAGAAAAAAGACAGGGTTGATGATGCTTTAAGTGCAACAAGAGCAGCAGTTGAAGAAGGTATTGTACCTGGAGGTGGTGTTGCCATTGTTAGAGCAATTGCTTGTTTAGACGAAGTAGAAACCGAAAATGCTGACCAAAAAACAGGCGTTGATATTATTAAAAGAGCTTTAGAAGAGCCTTTGCGTCAAATAGTGGCCAATGCAGGTATAGAAGGCTCTATTGTTATCCAAAAAGTGAAAGAAGGAAAAGGTGATTTTGGTTTTAATGCCAGAACCAACGAATACACAAACATGTACGAAGCTGGAATTATAGATCCAACTAAAGTTACAAGAGTTGCTGTTGAAAATGCATCTTCAATTGCAGGATTAATTTTAACAACTGAATGTGTTCTTTCTGAAATAAAAGAAGAAAATGGTGGTGGTGCCCCAGGCATGCCTCCTGGTGGAATGGGCGGCATGGGTGGAATGATGTAATATCACTTATATTATTTAAAAAAAAGCCTCGCAATAGCGAGGCTTTTTTTTTGCTAAAACTGCCATTTAAAAAGATATTTTACCATTAAAAAGAAATTTTACCCGAAAAAGGGATAATTTTATATACCAAAAAATAACTCCAAACAACTTTTTTTTGTTAAAATTGATTAAAATTTTATTTAAGAGAATGTTAAATTAAATTGTAATCCCTAATTATTAATTAAAATCATTAATTATGAAGATGAAAATTATTATTCCACTCATTCTGTTTTTCGGAATAAACTCCTTTGCTTTTGGGCAAGAGAGAACAGTCTCCGGAAAGCTGTCTACTGCCGATGGCAACCCACTGCCGGGAGCAACAATTTTGGAAAAAGGAACAACCAATGGAACAATTTCCGACTTTAATGGGAAATACTCCTTAAAGGTTTCCAGCAGTGATGCTTTATTGCAGTTTAAGTTTATTGGCTACGTAACAAAAGAAGTAGCCATCGGAAATCAATCCGAAATTAATACCACAATGGAACAAACAGCACAGTCATTAAAAACTGTAACAGTTTCGGGACTTGGCATTAAGAAAGATAAAGACCAATCAGGTTCTGCATCAGGAAGCATTGGTGGTTCTGATGTAATTCAATCAGGAGAATCTGGAATAATACAGGGTATGACAGCCAAAACTTCTGGTCTTTTAATTAATAGAACATCAGGTGATCCTGGAGCAGGCGCCTACATTCAAATTAGAGGTCAAAATACCATTACAGGTAACACTCAACCATTAATTGTAATCGATGGTCAACCAATTATTAACTCAAGCCGCTCTACGGGTGCTAATGGTGCATTTGACCCAGCGGATCAAAACAATGATTTGACAGGTGGTGTTATTCAACAATCAAGGTTAAACGATATTAACCCTAATGATATTGAAAGCATTGAAGTTTTAAAAGGTGCTGCTGCTGCTGCCCTTTGGGGAACAAGAGCTGCAAATGGTGTAATCGTTGTTACAACAAAATCAGGAGCATCAAATGTTAAATCAGACAAGCCATTTAATGTTTCTGTAAGATCTGCTTTATCCGTTGATCAAATAAACATTGAACACCCAAAGCAAACTGCTTATGGTCAAGGCTCAGGTGGAAGATACAGCCCTACTTCTGCTTTTAACTGGGGAGATAAAATAGCAGACAGGCCAGGTGGTGATGATTTTGTTATTGATGGACCAGGTAAATATTTTGACGAAGATGGTTTTGACCTATATGGTGGGTATTTTGAAGCCGAAGATGGAACAAAATATCATGCAATACCTAGCGCAGGTTCAGCTGTTTATGATGCTAATGGAAATGCCTACCCAAATATGACTGGCGCAGGAAGCGATACCCTTCATGGTGGAAAAAGATCTACTGATGTAGCAAATGACCCTAATAGGGATCAAGTTTTTAGAAATGGTTTGGCCTACGACAACTCAATATCTTTAAGTAATGCTAATGAGGCCGGAAGCTTTTTCTTAAGTATTGCCGATTATAACCAAACAGGTATATTCAACGGAAATAGTGATTACAGAAGATCTTCAGTTAGAATAAATGTTAAAAGAAACATTTCTGAAAAATTTTCGGGAAGAATTAATTCCACATATTCTCGAGTTGCCTCAAACAGAGTTCAATCAGGCTCTAACCTTAATGGTTTGTATTTAGGTTATTTAAGAACTCCTGCAGACTTTGATAACTCAGATTATAAAGGTTCTTATAATTCTTATAATGGAATAGACCACACACCAAGTTTTAATGCTCATAGAGGTTATAGAAGGTATTTAGGTAATTCTGCTCCTACTTACAATAATCCAGGATGGACAATTTTTGAGCAAATAAACACAACAAATGTTGATAGATTCTTAGTTAATCCTGAGTTAGTTTATAACATAAATAACTCTTTAAGCTTAACTTATAACTCAGGTATTGATTATTCAAGTGATAAAAGAATTACCTATTTTCCATACAGATCAGGAGGAAGTGAAGCATCAGGAAGATTAAATGATGAAGAACTAAATGAAAGTGAATTTACCCAAAACCTTTATTTAAGAGGCTCAAGATATTTAAATGAAAATATTTCAGCTTCTGCTATTTTAGGTTTCCAATTAAACGACAGGTCTTTTAGAACTGTAGGTGGAACTAGTGCCGGTTTTATTGTAACCGATAATCCACCTTTGAACTTTAATAATACCACTGCTGCAAATAATTCTGCTTTTAACTATATTGAAAAAAGAAGAACCGCAGCTTCATATTTGGTGTTAAACTTCGACATGTTTAATCAGTTATTTTTAGAGTTTACTGGTAGAGGTGAAAATTCATCTACTTTCCCAAGCTCTTCAATTTTTTATCCAAGTGCTTCTGCAGCATGGCAGTTTACTCAATTAGATCAATTTAAAAACAACAACGTTTTATCTTTTGGTAAATTAAGAGCTTCATATGGTACGGTAGGAATTGAGCCAAGACCTTATATTACTTCTACTGACTATGTTTCTGCAGGAAGTGCTTCAGGTTGGGGACCATTCTTAGATGCTGCTCAATATGGAGGTTCTATTTATGAAAGCGTAATTCAAGGAAACCCTGATATTCAGCCTGAAAGAAAAACAGAGGTTGAAATTGGAGCTGATTTAAGATTCTTAGATGATAGATTTTCTTTAAGTGCTACATACTACACTAACACTACGGAAGGTGCAATATTCCAAGTAGATGTTCCTGCTTCAACTGGTTTTTCATCTAAATGGGATAACGCCGCAACTATTTCAAATACTGGTGTTGAAATTGATTTGAATGCTAACGTTTTAAAAGTTGGAGATTTTAGATGGGATGCCCTTTTAATTTATTCAAGAAACAGAAACTTAGTTGAAAATTTAAGTGGTGTAACTTCAGTGTTATTAAATGGATTTACCGGAACTTCATCTAGAGCTGTTGAAGGTCAGCCTCTTGGAGTACTCTGGGGTGGAAAATGGGATAGAGATGCAAATGGCGAATTAATACTAGATGCAAATGGTTTCCCTACTCAAGCCTTAGAAGAAGGAATTTTAGGAGATCCTAATCCAGATTGGAGAGGAAGTTTTGGATCAACGTTTTCTTTTAAAGGTTTAAGCTTAAACGTTTTATTTGAAACTGCTCAAGGCATGGATATGTGGGGTGGTACTAAAGGTGTAATGACATATTTTGGTACTCATGAAAGCACAGCTAATGAAGTTACCGCTTCATCTGATTTAACTACATATTCTGGCGCTGTAATTCCATCTGGAACAGCATTTAGAGGTGCAGTTGAAAACTTCGGAGGTGGTGACGTAGCTTTAGACCAATCTTGGTACACTTCAATGGGAGGTGGATTTGGACCAGTAGCTGAGCAATTTATTTATGATGCTTCGTGGACTAGATTAAGAGAGTTAACTTTAGGATATACTTTAAACTCTAAGTCATTCAGAGAAAAAACTAAATTAAACTCAATAAACTTCGGAATTACTGGTCGTAACTTATTCGTTTGGATGAAAACGGCTCCTGAGGATGGCGGTTTTGAAGGAAATGACCCTGAAATGAATTTAACAGGAGTTTCTAATGGTAGAGGTTTAGATTATTTCTCAAACCCTGGAACAAAATCTTGGTTGTTTTCAATAACCATCAATTATTAATATTTAAATACTGGAAAAATGAAAACAAAACTAATTCCATTTATAATAGCTAGTATTCTCCTTTCAACAGGTTGTAAAAAACTAGTAGAAGATAGAAACGAAGAACCCAACAATTTTACTGATGCTGATGCTACTCTTATGGCCCCTGGAATGGTTCTAGGAGATATGTTAGTTCACGAAGGTGAATTGGCTAGAACGGCAGGTATTTGGTCGGGTCACTTTACTGGTGGCGATAGGCAATATATTGCTCTAAATACTTACTCTACCACTTCTGGTGATTATGATAATATTTGGGGAACACTGTATGCCGAAACTGTAAAACAATCAAAAGTTATACAAGAAAAAGCCATTGAAGTAAACAACAAACAATTATTAGGATTTGCTCAACTTATTGAAGCCCACGCAATTGGAACAGCAGCCGCTCTATGGGGCGATGTTCCATTCTCTGAGGCGGCTAATATTGAATTCTCTGAGCCTTCTTATGACGACCAATTAGCTGTGTATGCAGGAGTTCAAACCTTGTTAGACGATGCCATTACTAATTTGGCAGGTGTAGGAAGCATTCCGGGTTCAATTTCAAACATTACTTCAGCAGGAAGTTGGACTGAAGTAGCTAATTCTCTAAAAGCTAGATACTACCTTCACGTAGGTAATTTTGCTAATGCAAAAAGTTACGCAACCGCAGGTATTTCTAATGGGGGCGACTGGTTATCTCTACACCCTGCTGATTATAGCTATGGTGATAATGGAAGATGGAATATTTACTATTCTTTCTTAGATTGGTACAGAGGTGGCTACATGACCGCTGATGATGCATATTTAGCTCAAGTTTTAGATCCTGCTAGCTCTATGTATTCTGGTGATACTTTAAGTGATGAGTCTGGTAGATTTGATTGGTATTATATTACACCAGCAAATGCTCCATGGGGTTATACTTATGGCGGTGCATACGACCCAAATTACCAATCAGGTATTTTTGATATTGCAGGAAGTTTTTCTCTTTTCTCTTGGGTTGAGAATGAATTAATTCTTGCTGAAGCTGAATTGGCTGGTGGTGATGCCAGTGCTGCTTTAGGTCACTTAAATAATGTAAGAGCCGACCACGACGCAACTTATGGCAGTGGAGCAGGCGATGTATACGCACCTTTATTATTAACCATGTTCGATGCTAATGGCCATTTTAACGATGGAAGCATGACTCAAGCAGAGGCCTTGAAAATGGAAATAATGAAAGAAAAGTATATGTCTTTATATGGTCAACTTGAAGTTTGGAATGATTTAAGAAGAACTAAAAACCTTATTGGAGTTCCTATTAAAGCTGGAGCAAATGCTACCACAATTCCACAAAGATTGCCTTATCCTCAATCTGAAATAAATTCAAATGATAATGTACCTTCTAACGAAGATATTTACACCCCTACCAAAGCAAATGGTAACTAATTTTCATGGATATTAAGAAAAGCCCTTCGAGAAATCGAAGGGTTTTTTTTTGCCTTAATTTTACCTCGTGAAAATAAAAACCCTAAAACCGATTTGGATATTATTCATTTTGGCATTTCTGTTAAGAATTGCTTACGGGTTCATCGTGTACTTTTACAATCCTACCGCAGTCTTTTTACCTGATTCAATTGGCTATGCAAAAATTGCAGAAAACCTATACAACCATTTTGCTTTTAGCCAAAGTCCCGACCCAAGTAATTTATACCCAGACTCAATGCGAACCCCAATTTATCCTGGTTTGTTATGGCTTATGTATATTTTTCAAATTACAATTCCATGGCTTTTGATTTTCCAAAGTTTTTTGGGAGCCCATGCAGTTTATCTTGTTTATCTAATCTGCAAACAGTTTCAATTTACCGAAAAGGTTTCTTTGGGTGCGGCTTTATTGTTGGCGATAAATTTTAATTCAATTTACTTCTCTAGTGCTGTATTAACTGAAATACTTTTTCAGTGGCTAGTGTTGTTTAGTTTTTACCAATTTAATACTTCAACAAAATATGGTTTGCTAAAAAGCAGTTTATTAATGGGTATTGCTTTTTTAACAAGGCCCATTTTAACTTTTTTGCCTTTGGTGTTAGTTGGTATCAAATGGTTTCAAAAAGGGCTTCAAAAAAAAATGATGATTTTTCTGGTTGTTTTTATGATTTTTCCATCTCTTTGGATTTTGAGAAATAAATTAACTTTCAATAATTGGATGCTCAGCCCTGTGGTTGAATTAAATTTCTTTTATCACCTTGTACCTGAAATTATTCCAGAAGAACAAATGTCTGAGTATTTAAACCAAAAAGAAATCGCTGAAAAAAGTCAATCTACCAAAAAGTTTGTAGAAGTAACAAGAGATTATAGTAGAACTAAAATTAAAGAAAATTTAGGGCAGGCCTTTTTGTATGTAATACAGAACCCAATAAAAATAGTTGCATTTCCAATAAGAAGTTATATCGATTACCATTTTTTAGAAAACTTTAGTTGGAATGTAGATCCAAGTTTTATCAATCGAATAAAAAACTCACATTGGGTAACCAAACTTTTATTAGTTTACCAATTAATAGTATCAATTATTTGTTTGCTCGGAATTGCTTTGTCTATAAAGTATTTTAAGCGCTATTGGTTAATTTGGACGTTCTTTTTGTACTTTATTTTAATAAGTAGTATTTCTGTCCCCGATCCAAGATTTAGAATTCCAGCAGAACCTTTTATGGCTATTCTTGCTTCTATTGGTATATTTAATTTTTTAAATGAAAAAAAACTTAAAGTTACAGCAAGCCAATAACCTATACTTCCTTTTAGGAGGGTTGTTTATTGCTTCTCTAATAGTATGTAACCTTATTGCCAATAAGTTTATATCCGTCGATTTAGGGTTTAAAGTTTTTATTATTTCAGCAGGAGTTCTTCCCTACCCTATTACCTTTTTAATAACAGATATCTTATCCGAAATTTATGGTAGAAAAAAAACCAATAAAGTAGTTTACTCTGGTTTTGTTGCTTCCTTTTTTGTTTTAGGAATCTTATGGTTAGGCAATCAGTTTAATGCTATTCCAGATTCTCCTGTTGATGATTACACATACGCAGCTGTTTTCAAAAACTCCTGGAGAGTAATTATGGCTTCTATGATAGCATATCTGTCAGCCCAATTAGTGGATGTTAGACTATTTCATTTTTGGAAAAAACTTACCAAAGGCAAGCATTTGTGGTTAAGAAACAATGGTTCAACCATTTTATCTCAATTGTTAGATACAACCTTAGTAGTTGGAGTGTTGTTTTTTGGAGTTAAATCTACCAATCAAATGATTGATTTAATTATTGATGGCTGGATGTTTAAAGCGCTTTGTGCCCTACTCGATACTCCAATATTTTATGGATTGGTTAAAATTATTCAACGTTATTTTATGTTAAAACCTAACCAAGAATTGACTGATTAAACCTACTGTAATGTTTAGTACATTTTTCAAAACTTAAATCAGTAAATTCGTAACTTTTCAAAAATTAAGGCTTTTGATGAAATCATTCAAAATATTATTGTTCCTCGCGGTATTGTTACCGCTTTCAAGTATTGCTCAAATTTACGATCCTGTAGATTGGAAATTTTCTCAAAAAGAACTTTCTAATATCGAATTTGAAGTTTCTTTTACAGCAACTATTGTAGATGGCTGGCATTTATACTCGCAACATCTTCCAAACGACGATGGACCAATTGCTACTACATTTTATTTTGATGGAAACCAAAATGTAGAGCTTTTAGGAGATGTAAATGAACCTGAAGCAATTGCAGAATATGACCCGAACTTTGACATGGAATTAAAGTTTTTTTCCAAAAAAGTTGTTTTCAAACAAAAAGTAAAAGTTATAGGAGAATCAGGCACTGTAAAAGGTGAGTTGGAGTTTATGGTTTGCGACGAAAAAATGTGCTTGCCTCCAGAGCTTGTACCATTTGAGTTTAATCTAAAACCTTCGGCACAAAAAAACACAGAAAAAACACCTGAACCAGCCGTTAAAGAAGCTTCTGGTTCATTGATGCCTTCGAGTGAGTTAGGTTCAGAAAACAGTTTTGAAAAAGATTCGCCAGGAATATTAGAGCCCGTTGAGTTTGAAACTAAAATTGAAAAAACAGGTGATTTTTATACATTAACTATTACAGCTGATATTGACGAAGGATGGCACCTCTACTCTATTGATTTGCCTAGCGATGATGGACCAATAGCTACAGAAATAAATTTTATTGAACCATCTGGTTATGAATTAAATGGAAAAATTGAAGTTGTTGGCGAGGAGCATACTTCTTACGATCCTAACTTTATGATGGAACTTTCTTATTATGAAGGGAAAGTAGTTTTTAAACAAAAACTTAATCCTACATCAGCCAAAGCTTTGGTTGAAGGTGAAGTTATTTTTATGGTGTGTAATGACAAAAGCTGTATTATGCCCCCATCAGAAGAGTTTGAATTTGAAATTGAAGGAGCTGAAAACTCTTCTGGAGTAATAACAGAAGAAGGAACACAAAAAAAATTCAAAGCAGAATCTAAATCCCTTTGGGCTATTTTCTTGCTTTCTTTTTTAGGTGGCTTTGCTGCACTTCTTACACCTTGTGTTTTTCCAATGATTCCATTAACAGTGAGTTTTTTCACCAAGCAAAGTAAAACCAAGGCCGAGGGTGTTTCTAAAGGCTTGTTGTATGGCTTATCAATAATTGTAATTTACGTTTTATTGGGTTTTGGAATTACAAGAATTTTTGGTGCCGATGCTCTAAATGCCCTATCTACGAATGCATATTTTAATATCGCATTTTTCATATTGCTTACCATTTTTGCCATTTCATTTTTTGGGGCATTTGAAATAACACTTCCTTCTTCTTGGGTTAACAAGGTTGATAGCGCTTCAGACAAAGGCGGGCTAATAGGTATTTTCTTTATGGCCTTTACTCTATCGTTAGTTTCATTTTCTTGCACAGGACCAATTATCGGAACCCTTTTGGTAGAAGCAGCAGTTCAAGGTGGAATTGTAGGTCCGCTAATTGGCATGTTTGGATTTTCGTTGGCTTTGGCTATGCCATTTGCGTTGTTTGCTACATTCCCCGGATGGTTAAATAGTTTGCCAAAATCTGGTGGTTGGTTAAACTCTGTAAAAGTCGTTTTAGGCTTTTTAGAGCTGGCTTTAGCATTGAAGTTTCTCTCAAATGCCGATTTAGTATTGCAAGCGGGTTACATTACCAGAGAAGTGTTTTTAGCGGCTTGGATTGGTATTTTCTTAATGCTTTCGCTTTATCTTCTTAATGTATTCAGCTTGCCGCATGATTCACCTTTAACAAGTATTTCGGTTGGCCGTGCTTTAATGGCTACCATTACCTTAATTTTTACCATATACCTAATTCCTGGTTTGTGGGGAGCGCCATTGAAAATTATTTCTGGGTTCCCTCCTCCTATGTTTTATAGCGAATCGCCAAAAGGTGTTGGAAGTTCGGCTCAAATTGTTTCTAATGCAGACCATGGAGATGAAGTTGGTGAACCTGCTCATTGCCCTCACAACTTAAATTGCTTTCATGATTATGATGAAGGAATGGCTTACGCCAAAAAAGTAAATAAACCTGTAATGTTAGACTTTACAGGTTGGGCTTGTGTTAATTGCCGTAAAATGGAAGAGCAAGTTTGGAGTGATCCAAGGGTTTTAGAAAGACTTCAAGACAATGTGGTTTTAATTTCATTGTATGTTGATGAAAAATTAGAACTACCTAAAGAAGAGCAAATTGAAGTAAAAATTGGAGATAAAACCAAAACCTTAAAAACTGTTGGAAACAAATGGAGTTACTTTCAAGCTACCAAGTTTAAAACCAACTCGCAGCCTTATTATATTATTTTAGACCATGCAGAAAACCCAATGTTAGAATCTGCTGCCTACGATCCTGATATTGATTTATTTATTGATTGGTTGGACCGAGGAGTTGAAGCTTTCGAGAAAAAAGGCAAAAAAGGTTAATCTATTGCTGAACGCATTGATGACCTAAATCTTCTAAACCTTGTTTTTCATCTTCTAAGCAAGTTGTATTGGTAATGGTTTGGGTAGTATTACTATCAGGTGAAACAATTGTTGTTTCATAAGAACATTCCCAACATTTTTCGCAACTTGTAAGTAAAACAAGAAACATAACTGTAATTCCGCAGGTTTTTAGAATAATATGCATTTTTGAAGCGCCAAATAATTTCATCATGCTCAAATTTATTGAAGAAGAATTAGCTGAGGCCAAACTTTGTTTGGAAAAATTTATTGCTGATAGTGAAAATTTAAAAAAAATTGATCTAGCCGCTGAAATTATGGCAAAATCCTTAAACCAAGGCGGCAAAATAATTAGTTGCGGAAATGGTGGTTCTATGAGCGATGCCATGCATTTTGCCGAGGAACTAACAGGAAGATATAAAGAATCTAGAAAGCCATTGGCAGCAATTGCTATTTCAGACCCAGGCTATATTACATGCGTAGGAAATGATTTTGGATACAACCAAATATTTTCAAGATTTGTAGAAGGCATAGGTAACTCAAATGATGTTTTATTGGCTATTTCTACAAGTGGCAACTCAGTTAATGTTATTGAAGCTGTTTTTGCAGCCAAAAACAAAGGGATGAAAGTTATTGCTTTAACAGGAAAAAGTGGCGGTGAACTTGGCCCATTAGCCGACATTGAAATTAGAGCTCCACATAGCGAATATGCTGACAGGGCGCAAGAAATACATATTAAAGTAATCCATATTTTAATTGGGTTAATAGAAAAGAATACCTAGTTATGGTAAACGGAAAAAAAGTAGTGGTGGTAATGCCCGCCTACAATGCATCTAAAACACTTCAGCAAACCTATGATGAAATTCCATTTGACATTGTAGATGATGTTATTTTGGTAGATGATCATTCAACAGACGATACTTCTGAAGTAGCTAAAAAAGTTGGAATTAAACACGTAATTACCCACCAAGAAAATTTAGGATATGGTGGAAATCAAAAATCTTGTTACAATAAAGCATTAAATATTGGGGCAGATATTGTAATTATGGTCCATCCAGATTACCAATATACTCCCAAGTTAATTCATAGTATGGTGTACATGATTGCTAACGATTTGTACCCAGTTGTATTGGCTTCAAGAATTTTAGGCAAAGGAGCTTTAAAAGGCGGAATGCCGATTTACAAATACATTGCCAATAGAATCCTAACGCTTTCGCAAAACATTTTGATGAATCAGAAGCTTTCAGAATATCATACAGGATATAGAGCCTTCTCTAAAGAGGTTTTAGAAAGCATCAATTACAACATCAACTCAAACGATTTTGTATTCGACAATCAAATGCTTGCTCAAATATTTTACAAAGGTTTCGAGATTGCAGAAGTTACTTGCCCAACCAAATATTTTGACGAAGCTTCATCAATCAATTTTAAGAGAAGCAGCATTTATGGCTTAGGAGTTTTATTAACTTCAGTAAAATACTTTTTTGCCAAATTAGGATTGGTTAAGCCTAAAATATTCTTTAAATAAGATTTAAGGCAACTTCGCTTTAAAAACAGCAACTTCACCCTTTTGCAAGATTTCCTCTCCTAAAAAAGGATTTAAATAATCTTGCTCTAATTCTTCAGATCGGTTTACTACAATGTATTTGTAGTTTAATTTGAGGTATTTTTTTACTGAGTCTTGGCTTAAATGAAGTTTATTAAAATTAGTTACCCCTTTTCTATTCATTAAATACAAACTCATGTTTGGCGAATAATCTGGCACACTAATTACCAAATCGTTTTTAAGTACTCCCGCTAACTCTAATTGAGGCTCAATATCAAATAAATCTCTAGAAACATGGGTTTCATTTGGCCAATCGTTGTATTTAATCCATTGCCTTTGCTCAGTAAATTTTACATTGTGGTAAAGTAATATTATTGCAAAAAACCCCAAGACCCATTGCATGGGCTTGCCTAAGGTAAATTGTTGAAATCCTTTTAAAACAAAAATTAAGGTTAACGGCAAAAGCAAAACCGGATTGATACCGTAATAATTATGGTCTCCAAATGCCTTGAAGAAAATTAAAATGTATAACCCAAACCCTAATAAATTGATAACAAAAAGAATAGAAAAAAACCTTATTTTTTTCAATAGAATAAAAGGTAAAGCCAAACAGCTCAAAACAAAATAATAATTGAAAGCTTTTTCAGAAAAGAAATCTTCGCGCCACAATAATTTAAATTGAGCTTTTATTTCTTCAATTTGCTCGGGGGATAAATCCCAAAAAGGAAACAATTTTGCCGATAAATAATCACTTCCTCCATGCTGAGCATAATATGCTGTAAAGCTGTACCATCCAAAATTAAAAATGATCGGAATTAGAAGAATCCAATAAGTTTTTACAATATTTAAGATTGATTCCTTTCTTATGAAATGAAGAAAAATAAATCCAGAACCGAGTAAAGCAAGATAAGATATCAATGCCGGAGCCTTTACCCATCCTGCCAAAAGAAAAAATAAAGTTGACCAAAGCAAAAAGCTCTTTTTATTTTCTTGGTTGAACCTTAGAAAAAAATACCAAGCAATAAACACAAAGGCTAGGCTAGGTACATTGGTTAAAAAACCAATTGCATAAAAGGCAATTACCGGAATTGAGAAAACCAAAGCGGGAATTATCACACTCCAGAAAAGGTTTTGTAAATAAGTAAGTACAATTTGCTGTAAAGCGATTAAACCTATTACAAAAAGCAGTAACCAAAAAACTCTGTAAATAAGTTCATTCGGCCCAAAGGGAACATACAATAAAGCTACAGCATAATATAAAATTGTGCCTTCGCCAAGAGATTTACCTCCTCCATTTAGCTCGTTGTGCATACGCGGAGTAAAGGGATTTAAACCATCGTTATAATAGTTTAAAGCAAACGAGGCGCAGTCTGTTTTGCGCCACATGTGGGTTGATTGAGGCCTTAAGTCAATAATTTCGGCATATTGAAACAAATTCGCTTCAATAACCAAAACAAAAAGTAAAATAATAGAAGCTATAAAACTTCTTGATTGAAAGAACTT
This sequence comes from Flavobacteriales bacterium, assembly GCA_018609045.1. Taxonomy (GTDB): domain Bacteria; phylum Bacteroidota; class Bacteroidia; order Flavobacteriales_G; family Salibacteraceae; genus JAAZVO01. The sequence goes on along the minus strand of JABAYK010000020.1, from coordinate 59,702 downwards.
CTTTATTCCACTAAAGTCCACTCGCCTTTACTTATCAATGGTTCAGCCTGTTTGAATTTTACTTCTTTGGTTTCGCCTGTTGTGTTGTGAACTATTTTTACTTTTTCATTACGGTTAATTTTCTTTTCAGCTGTAACCGGCTCTTTTTTAACTTGCTGCTGCTGAGCTGCAGATGGATCGTGGGCATCTTGACCTGCATGAGTTGCAATTTCTTGTCTGCTTTCGCGAGTTCTTTCTTGTTTGGCTCTTTCTACCTCAGCATTTCTAATAGTTGCATTTTCTGCATTAGGCAGCATGGCTTTTATTAAAAACGAAACGATGTCGCGATTTACCTTGTCAATCAATTGTTTAAACAGCTCAAACGATTCGAACTTGTAAATAAGCAACGGGTCTTTTTGCTCGTAAACTGCCCCTTGAACAGATTGACGTAAATCATCCATTTCACGCAAGTGATCTTTCCAAGCTTGGTCAATCATTGCAAGTGAAACACTTTTCTCTAAAGATTTAACCAATTCTCTTCCTTCACTTTCTACCGATTTTTTCAAATCAGCCACAATTTGTAAGCTTCTTCTTCCATCGGTAAATGGCACAGCTATTCTATGGAAGGAATTATCTGGATTTTCCCAAACATTGGTTAAAACAGGTAAGGCTAAACGAGCTACCAATTCAGATTTTTGCTTGTAATGGTTTCTTGCAGCTTCATAAATTTTATCAGTAATTTCTTGAATTGAAAGCTGGGTAAAATTATCTTCACTAATAGGAGATTCAATTGAGAAAATTTTCAAAAGTTCCATCTTAAAACCTTCAAAATCTCTAGCATCTTGGTATTCTGCGGCGATACTTTCACCAACTTCATAAAAGCTATTGGCAATATCTAAACCTAATCTTTCGCCAAATAAGGCGTGTTTTCTTTTCTTGTAAATTACTTCTCTTTGAGAGTTCATTACATCATCATACTCCAACAATCTTTTACGAACCCCAAAGTTGTTTTCTTCTACTTTACGCTGAGCTCTTTCGATAGATTTGGTTATTAATCCACTTTGAATTACTTCTCCATCACCAAGCCCCATGCGGTCCATTAATTTAGAGATACGTTCAGATTGGAACAAACGCATCAAGTTATCTTCTAACGAAACAAAAAACTGAGATGAACCTGGGTCTCCTTGTCGTCCTGCCCTACCGCGAAGCTGTCTATCAACACGTCTAGAATCATGTCTTTCGGTACCTACAATGGCTAAACCACCTGCCTCTTTTACACCTTCACGAAGTTTAATATCGGTTCCTCTACCCGCCATGTTGGTGGCTATGGTAACGGTGCCTGCAATACCTGCAACAGCAACAACTTCAGCTTCTTTTTGGTGAAGCTTAGCATTTAATACGTTGTGTGGAATGTTCTTGCGTTTTAGCATCCTGCTCAAAAGCTCAGATACTTCAACCGAGGTTGTACCAACTAGTACAGGTCTTTTTTCGTTTCGAAGCCTTTCTACCTCATCAACAATGGCATTGTACTTTTCACGTTTGGTTTTGTACACCAAATCGTCCATGTCTTTTCTTGCGATTGGTCTGTTTGTTGGAATTACAACAACATCTAATTCATATATTTTGTAAAACTCACCAGCTTCAGTCTCAGCTGTACCAGTCATACCCGAAAGTTTTTGGTACATACGGAAGTAATTCTGTAAAGTAACTGTAGCGTAAGTTTGGGTAGCGGCTTCAATTTTCACATTTTCTTTGGCTTCAATTGCTTGGTGCAAACCATCAGAATATCTTCGGCCATCCATAATACGACCTGTTTGCTCATCTACAATTTTTACCTTGTTGTCCATCACTACATATTCCACATCTTTCTCGAACATGGCGTATGCTTTTAACAATTGGTTGATGGTGTGAATTCTCTCTGCTTTTACAGTGTAATTTCTGATTAGCTCTTCTTTTTGAGCCAATTTATCTTTTTCATCTGCAGTAGATGATTCTATATTATTGGTTTCTACAGCAACATCTGGCAAAATGAAAAACTCATTGTCATCAGATTTTCCTGTAATTAAGTCAATTCCTTTTTCTGTAAGGTCAACACTATTTTGTTTTTCTTCAATTACAAAAAACAACTCTTGGTCAACCTTGGGCATTTCTTTGGCATTGTCTTGCAGGTAATAATTTTCAGTTTTCATTAACTGCTGTTTCATGCCAGGCTCACTCAAAAACTTGATAATAGCCTTACTTTTAGGCAAACCTCTTTGGGCTCTTAACAATGCCAAGCCACCATCTGTATGTTTTTTATTGAGTTCTTTTTTATCTGGCGTATCCTCTTCGGTTGCGCTTAAAAGTCTTTTGGCATCTGCCAAGCAATTATTTACAAACTTTCGTTGCTCAGCAACAAGTAGCTCAACCTTGCCTTTTAACTCGCTAAACATTTGTTGGTCGCCTTTTGGTGTAGGACCAGAAATAATTAACGGAGTTCTAGCGTCATCAATTAATACAGAATCTACCTCATCTACAATTGCGTAATTATGTTTTGGTTGAACCAAATCATCTGTGTTACCAGACATGTTATCACGCAAGTAATCGAAACCAAATTCATTGTTTGTGCCATAGGTAATATCTGCAAGATAGGCTGCTCTTCTTTCAGGTGAATGGGGTTGATATTTATCAATGCAGTCTACTTTTAACCCATGAAATTGAAATATTGGGCCTATCCATTCGCTATCCCTTTTTGCAAGATAATCGTTCACAGTAACCACATGAACTCCTCTTCCACTTAAAGCATTCAGGTAAACGGGTAATGTTGCAACCAAAGTTTTACCTTCACCTGTTGCCATCTCTGCAATTTTACCTTGATGCAAAACTGCTCCACCAATCAATTGAACATCATAGTGAACCATATCCCATTCGATATCGGCTCCAGCGGCTGTCCATTTGTTGCTCCAAGTAGCTATTTCGCCATCAATGGTAACAGCATCAGTTACTTTGGCGAATTCAATATCTTTTTCGGTAGTTTTTACAACAAGTTTTTTGTTTTCAGAAAGTCTTCTAGAAGTTTCTTTTACAACAGCAAAAGCCTCAGGAAGTATTTCTTTCAAAACCTCTTCAGATTTCTTGTACAAATCTTCATCAAGTTTATCAATTTCATCGTAAATATCTTCTTTGGCAAGAGGATCTAAACTATCGTTATTGGCCTTTTCTTTTAATTCGTTTATTTGGTTTTGAATTTCAGAAGTTCCTTCGGCAATTCTAGTTTTAAACTCTTGTGTTTTTGCCCTTAATTCATCATCTGTTAAAGTTTGAAGGGTACCATATGCTTCTAGAATTTCATTTACCAAAGGAGTCAACTCCTCTACATCTTTTTCAGACTTATTTCCGAATACTTTCTTAAGTATATTGT
>JABAYK010000020.1:15681-56313 GCA_018609045.1 Flavobacteriales bacterium | reverse complement strand
GATTAAAAGCGCGCATTTTAATGGTAAAACCAACTCGAAAATCAGTAAAAAAAATTGCAGGCTTATCGTTATTGATGGTATTGGTTTTTAGTGTTTTTAATTTGAATATGTTACTGTACGGGCTAACTCAATTAAAAGGCCAAGTACAATTATTGCTAAAACGGCAGAGCGTTTCGGAAATTATGGCGCAAAGTGATACATCAAATGAAATAAAAAACAAATTACTTTTTGTTGATTCGGTAAAACAATTCGCATTCAAGGAGCTAGGTTTTTCAGAAAATAACAACTACACAAATTATGTTGAACTTAACGGGAAACCAGTTTTGTGGACCATCAGCGCAAGCGAGAAATACTCTTTAATACCTTTTTATTGGAAGTACCCCATTTTGGGTGAGATGGCCTATAAAGGATATTTTGATAGCTTAAAGCTAGCCGAAGAATCTAAAAGTTTGATGGAATTGAATTATGAAGTTTGCGAAGGTGAAGTGCAAGCGTGGAGTACCCTAGGTTTTTTGCCTGACCCAATTTTAAGCTCGATGTTAGAATTGCCTAAAGAAAAGTTAGCCAGGTTAATTATTCATGAATTAACACACATTGAAATTTTTATTGCGAGTGATGCCAATTTAAATGAAAATGTTGCAAGTTTTATTGGAGATAAAGGAGCTTTATTATTTCTAAAAAAACAATATGGTAAAAATTCAAATGAGGCTACTTTTCTAAAAAACTATTTATCAGATCTTGATTTATTGACAAGTTTCACCATTGATTTTAAAAGTAACTTAGCAATATTTTATGAGACTTTGGAAGGAAAAACTGATGAAGAAAAAGAAAATCTTAAAGAAGGCTTTTTATCTCAATATCTTGTTGAGCTCAGAAAACTAAATTTTAAAAATCAGGATAATTTTAAGGGTTTGTTAGAATCTGAAAATAACCCAAAAAATTGCTTTTTCAATGATTTCTCGATGTATAGAGATTTTCAACAAGAATTTTCAGAGAAATTGTCAAATGATTTTAAAGGAGATTTAAAACTATTCGTGAAGGACTATCAAACCCATTTCGGAAATTCAATAAACCCTTTTAGGTAATTATTTACCTTCTAACTCCTTATTGTGATTTTCCTCTTCTAGTTCTGCTTCTTTCTCAGCCTTTTCTTTCAATTTTTTAGCCCGTTTGTTTCCATCATCAGCTGCGTCTTCAATAGCTTTTAATCTTTGGTTTAGCAAAAAGGCTTCGGCTTCGTCAATCGGGATTTTTTTATCGTAATTAAAAGCTGCGATAAATGCATCCTCTACCCCAATTTGTTGCATTTTATTTCGGTAGGCTGCGGCTCCATCATAACTGTTAAAAGACCCGATGGTTAAAACTGTGAACTCTCCTACTTGAGTTTCTTTAATTTCATCAACAATTAAATACTGTCTAACTACATGTTCAGGAATTTTTTCTTTAAAAGCTCCAATTTGAACCCTAAAATCAACCTTTCCAGTAATTCTACGGTTTATAGATTCGTTGTCTACACTTACTACTTCTTCAGAGTATTTGTCGCCATTAATATCTACAATAAAAGCGTCTTCATAACCAGCCTCTTTTACATAATCTAAGAGTCTTTGGGCTTGTTGCTTGTATGGAAACCTGCCTATTACGTAACGAAAAACGCCATTTTTATCAATGTAAACTTCAACGTTTTTCACATTTTGAAAATCACGGGTAAATTTTGGCTCTAAGTAAGCAGCAACTTGTACTCCGTATAAAATATGTGGCGTTGAATACTTTATGGTTTTTGTAATTACCCCTCTTTGTTCTCTGTTAACAGGCTGAACCTTATAACCTTCGCCCTCATTTGTGGCTTCAACAAGAGTTAACCTATCTTTAAAAGCCTCGGCCGGTTTAGATGTTCCAGTTCTAGTAGTTTCTGCATTATTTATTGGTGCTGACTCAGAATTTTGATTTGCATCATCAATATTTGCTGTTTTACTACCTTGTATCGACTCCGAAGTATTTGTAGTTTCATTATTTTCTTTAACTACTCTTACAGATTGTGCTTTTTCTTCTGATGTTTCTTCTGCAATTTCATCTTGTCTTTTTGGGGTAACAACACTTTCGCCCTCAGGCAACAAATGTTTGGTAAGTTGTTCTGCTTCTGCAATAGCAACATCTGTTGTTGTATCGGTAATTTCTTCTTGCTCTTTCAGTTTATGGGTTCCACATTCTCTCAACCATTTTTGGCCTTCTACCAAATACCATTCGTCGTAATAAGAATAAATCTGATAAAATTTGTTCAGTGTTTCTTTGGCCTCATCGCATTTTCCACCCAAGCTGTAAGCTATAATTAAATAGTAGTATACATATTCAGAAACCTTTTTTTCAGTTAATGATGTTGGGTCATACAAATCGCTATAGCTTCTGCTTGCCACAGATAAAAGCCTAATGGCTCTATCAATTTGAACCTCTTGCTTCACATAACAATAGCCAAGTAAATAAGCTATGTTAAAATTGGTAGGATTTTGTTTGAATAGATTTTCTAAAATTGGAATTGCTTCATCTTCTTTATGATTGGCTAAATGAAGCTTTATTTGTTTGAAGTCTGCCAAAAATTTTTGGTCTTGGGCGTTGGTTTTTGTTAGGCTCACCAAGACAAAAAGAAGCAGAAAAATGAGTTTTTTCACAGGGTAATTTTTACTTTTTAAAATTAGGCAAGCAGTTGATTAAACATTTTTACCTTCGGTTTACTTTTAAACAAACTGATTTTAACAGTTTATGACTGCTTACGCAACCATGTTTTTATCGGCCTTCTTGGCTGCAACTATAATACCATTCAGCTCTGATGCAGTATTTGTAGGCATGTTGGCTTTGGGCTACAATACCTGGTTTATGCTAATTGCTGCTTCGTTAGGCAACACTTTAGGTGGTTACACTTCTTTTTTTTTAGGAAAGCTCGGCAAATGGGATTGGCTTGAAAAATACGCCAAGGTAAAAAGGGAAAAAGTCGAAAGTTGGAGCGCCCAAATTTCAAAATATGGAAGTGCTTTGGCGCTTCTCACTTGGTTGCCTTTTATTGGTGATGTAATTGCTGTTGCTCTTGGCTTTTTTAGACTAAAATTTTGGCAAGTTGCCATTTTTATGTTGATTGGAAAAACGCTTCGTTACTTAACCATTGCGGTTATTTGGCCTTGGGTGGAGGCTTTGGTGGGATGATGGTGGAGGATGGAAAATAGAGAAAAGACAAAAGATGAAGGACGAATGATGAAGGACTAATGATGAAGAACAAAAGACGAAAGATTATAGAGGTTAAAGAAAATTACTTTTAAAAAAATCTAAGTCTTACATTGAGTTTTGTCTTGAAGCATGAAAAACAAACAGCCGAAATGTGTTTTGGTTATGGGATGTCACATCGAGTATCAGCCTTAGGCTGATGTATCGAGATGTATTGTGAAAATAGTCTTTTGAATAGTTCTCGATACTTCTTCCGCTGCGCCTCAGAAACTCCTTTAGACTTGCAAATGAATAATTATTAGTTTTAGAAAAGGAAAAGGTACACTAACAGTCACTCCTGGCAGAACCCATAGTTCGATTTAGACCTTTTCCTTTATTGTAATAAACTCAAATTAGAAATTCGGGGCTATGACCCCATTATTAAGGAGTTGAGTCTAAAGCTAAAAATTCAAATTTATGAAAAAAGAAAAAGTATTTATTGGAATTGATGTGAGTAAATTAACCTTGGATATTTGTATAGTTAAAAACACAACAACAAGTCTTGTTATTAAAAACAACAAAACGGATATTAAGAAATTTCTCAACGAAGAAACAAAAGGCTCAAGCGAGGTTTATTTGTGTATTGAAAACACAGGTAAATATGGCTGGTTGATAACCGAGTTAGCGCCTGATTATTTAACTAATTTTTATATAATTAACCCCCTGCACCTTAAGAGATCTATGGGGTTGATTAGAGGTAAAAATGACAAAATTGATGCTGTGAGAATTGCTCAGTTTATCAAAAGAAATTATCAGGAAGAAGTATGTTATGTTCGTGAAAGGAGTTTAATAACCGCTCTAAAAGTCTTATTATCAGAGAGAGGTTATAAAGTAAAGAGTAAAACTCAGCTAAAGGTCAAAAACAAGGATATAGAAGTAATATCAGATAAAAAATTAGCTAAAAAGCTGATTAAATCAAACTTAAAATTAATAGTTACTTTAGAACAGCAAATCAAAGAAATAGAATTAGAGATTAAAAGGTTAATTGAAAGCGACAAGCAATTAAAGCAGCACAGTTATTTACTCAAAAGTATTCCTGGTGTTGGAGATATTTTATCGACAAGCTTAATTATTAAAACAAATGAGTTTAAATCAATTACAGATCCACGAAAACTTGCATGCTATTGCGGGGTTGTTCCATTTGAAAATAGATCAGGTACATCCATTTTCGGGAAAAAGAGGCTCTCATTATTAGCAGATAAAAAAATAAAGAAGGTACTTCATTTAGGGGCAATGAGAGCAATACAAATGGAAAATGACTTTAGAGTTTATTATATCAGGAAGGTGAAGGAAGGAAAGAATAAAATGAGTGTTTTAAATGCAATCAGAAACAAAATAATACATACAGCATATGCTTTAATCAAAAACCAAGAATTGTTTCAAAATCGTTTGGTTTTGTCATAGAAATCGAACTGACTCGGTAGTTATATTAAATGAAAACTAAATCTTATATTGAATTTTGTCTTGAAGCATGAAAAACAAATGGTCGAAATGTGTTTTGTCTAAAAGGTATTGAAGTACTAATGAAGTTGTTTATAGATTCTCAAAAAAACCAACTTTAGGAGCTTTAAAAAGCTTTACTCCCTCACCAAATAAACACCACCCAATATCAAACCCAAAAACAAGGCTTGTATTAATGTTATGGACTCGCCATCTAAAACACCCCACAAAATGGCTACAACTGGAATTAAATAGGTTACCGAAGAGGCAAATAAGGCTGTAGTTTGCTTTATTAATGCATTAAACAACAATACTGCCATAGCAGTGCCAACTATGCCTAAAAGAGCCACATACAAAACCCCAACAGAAAGAAAATTTTGAAATCCATTTAAGGCAATCCCATCATACAATAAAAATGCAATGGCAAAAGGACCAACCAAAGTAAATGCGACTACGGTTATGGTTAAAGGAGATAAATCGCCTAAGTAATATTTTATGGTATTTACACTACTAGCATAACAAATTGTAGCTACAATCGGCATTAAGCTGTAAATCAAATTTCCATCAAACTTTAATCCGTTTGAAGTTGTGTAAACCAATCCCAAAGCGCCCAACAAACCTAAAACTACCCCAATAATATTCAAACTTTTTGCTTTTGCTTTAAAAAGTAAAACCCCCATTACCAAGGTAAAAAACGGAACCAAAGAGTTTAGCATTCCTGTAAGCGAGCTACTTAATTTGGTTTGGGCATAAGCAAAGAGAAAAGCAGGAATAAAATTGCCAAAAAAGCCAACCCAAAATATGGGAAATATATTTTTAGGCTTAATTTTTTTCAATTGATGGAACCCCATAGGAGCCAACACCAAAAACGCAAAGAATATTCTAAAAGCAGCAACCTCAATGCTCGTTAAAGTGAGCAACCCCTTTTTCATTAAAATGAAAGAACTACCCCAAGTGGCTGCCAAAATTAAGAGCACAAACCACTGAGAGGCTTTATTTTTTAGGTCAATTTTCACGGCGCAAAAGAAGGTTTAAATATTCAATACAGCCCTAAACACCAAAAATTACCTTTTGTGTAAACAAGACCTAAAAACTTTTGAGTTTGGCTACTTTTGACTCATGCAAGAAGTTTTGCTTTTAGAACATATTTCGAGACATTTTAAGGTAGGTACACAAGTGGTAAAAGCTTTACGCGACATTACCTTAACAGTTAATAATGGTGAATATGTTGCCTTGATGGGAACCTCAGGTTCAGGAAAATCTACCTTGATGAATATTTTGGGATGTTTAGATACTCCTACTGGTGGAAAATATGTATTGAATAACCACGATGTTTCTAAGTTAAAAGACGACCAATTGGCCGAAATTAGAAACAAAGAAATTGGCTTTATTTTTCAAACTTTTAATTTGTTACCGCGATACTCGGCCTTAGAAAATGTTGCATTACCCTTAATATATTCTGGTTGGAGCAAAAAAGACCGCACCGAAAAAGCCACCGAGGTTTTAGAAAGTGTTGGTTTGGCTGATAGAATGAACCATAAGCCCAACGAATTATCGGGCGGACAAAGACAACGTGTTGCTGTAGCTAGAGCCTTGGTAAATTCGCCTTCTTTGATTTTGGCAGATGAGCCAACTGGTAATTTAGATACCAAAACATCTTATGAAATAATGGAATTGTTCGAAATTATTCATCAAAAAGGCAATACCATTGTTATAGTAACACATGAAGAAGATATTGCCCAACGCACCAAGAGAATTGTGCGTATGCGTGATGGTTTAATTCATGAAGATGTTACAAAAACTGTTTAATTTATGAAGATTTATACCAAAGGTGGCGATACTGGCAAAACCTCTTTGCTTGGTGGAACTAGAGTACAAAAAAACGATTTGCGGATTGAATCATACGGAACTGTTGATGAACTAAACAGCAACATTGGTTTATTGAGAGATTCTATTGATTTTGAAGATTACAAAAAGCAACTAATCGATATTCAAAACATATTATTTACCATAGGCTCAAACTTGGCATTAGAAAAAGAACCCAAAGGTTTTACCATTCCAAAAATTGGGGAAGAAGAAATAAACCAATTAGAAATTTGGATGGATGCTATGGATGAAACTTTGCCTCCATTACAAAACTTTGTATTGCCAGGTGGCGCATTGGCAGTTTCTCAAAGTCATGTTTGCCGGGTAGTTTGCCGAAGAGCTGAAAGAAGGTGTGTTGAATTGAATTCTGTTACCGAAATAGACCCATTGTTGATAAAATATTTGAATCGTTTAAGCGACTACTTTTTTGTGTTATCAAGGGTTTTAAGTAAAAAGCTAAGTGCAGAAGAAATTCCTTGGAAACCAAATAACTAAAATTTATTTTGATAAGTTAATCAAAAAATTACTTTTGCAAAAATTTAATTATTTAAACTAAATCTTATGTATTGGACACTTGAACTAGCTTCTTACTTAGAAGATGCCCCTTGGCCGGCATACAAAGATGAGTTGATTGATTATGCAATTAGAACAGGTGCTCCTTTGGAGGTTGTTGAAAACTTGCAAGAGTTAGAGGATGAAGGAGATGTTTACGAGAACATTGAAGATATTTGGCCCGACTATCCCACGAAGGAAGATTTTTTCTTTAATGAAGACGAGTATTAATAAATAAACTTATTCAATTTAAACCCCTTTTAGCAAAACTAAAAGGGGTTTTTTTATAGGTGAAAAACAAAAGCCCTTATTGTTTGCACAATAAGGGCTTCGTTTTACAAGGTTATCGGGGTTAACCTAATAATTCTTTTACTAAATCTGCCATCATTTTTCCATCTACTTTACCTGCCAAATCTTTAGAAAGCATTCCCATTACTTTTCCCATGTCTTTTATGCCAGAGGCACCAACTTGGGTTATGGTAGCTTGAACTCTTTCTCTCAATTCGGCTTCGCTCATTTGCTTAGGCAAATAAGCTTCAATAATATTGGCTTGAAGTTTTTCAGGTTCAGCTAAATCAGCTCTACCCTGCTCTGTAAAAATTGCTTCTGAATCTCTGCGTTGTTTAACCAACTTTTGAATAATTTTTAAAGCAGTTGCATCATCAACTTCTCCATTGCCACCTTTTTCTGTAGCAGCCAAAAGCAAGGCAGATTTCACCCCACGCAAAGCATCAAGTTTATCTCTGTCTTTGGCCCTCATGGCATCTTTAATATCGTTATTTATTTGTTCAAAAATGGTCATGTTTAATCTACGTTATCGTGTAAAAATGAATTGTTTTGCTTCAACTCTGTTTTCTTGTTGCCATTTTCATCTTCGGTTTCTGTTAAGGTAAAACGAGAAACTTGAGACTCTGATGAATGCGGCAAATCAGAAAGTTTAATTTGCCTTCTCACATAAGCTGGTTCGTTTTCCATTTCAACAATACCATTTGGTGTTTTTAACCTGCTGCTTAAGCTTTTTAATCGCATCATGCGGTCTTCTGCTCTTTTTTGTCTTTCTGCCATAGAAAGGCTTGCAATTGAATTATCAGATTCTTCTTCTTCCTCTATTTCTACATTCGATTTTGAGGTATCGTTGGTAAAAGTATTTGTAAAGGATGGAGCAGGAATAGAAACTTCTTCATCAGTATCTTCCTCAAAATCATCGAATTTGTGAATTATTTGAGGCTTGATAGAGTCTGTACTTTTAGGTTTTAAAAAAGATTCATCCTTTTTTTCTTCAGGTTTAGATTCCTCTTTTTTATTTTCTGGTTTTTCAATTAACCTTGGTGTTAAATCAAACTCAATTGAACTTTGTTTGGTAGGTGTTTCTTTCTTAATAGGTTGATGCTCCTCTTTAAAGGTTGGCTCTTCCTGCTTTTTAACTTCTGGCGTATTGTAAGAAAAAGGCTTTTGAACCGGATTGGTTAAAGTTGTTTTTACTTCATCATCTATGGTATAAACCTTAGGTCTTGGAGTATTTCTATCTCTTTCTTGTATTTCATGAATTTTTTCTTTCGAGTTAAATCCAGTGGCTATTAAGGTAACAGAGATTTCATCGCCCAAAGATTCGTCTTGTCCGTAACCCCAAATAATATCTGCACTTTCTCCTGCTTCATCTTGAATGAAATCTGTAATATCAGAAATCTCATCCATTTTCAATTCTGTTGTGCCAAATGAAATATTTAGCAAAATATATTTGGCTCCATAAATTTGATTGTCGTTTAACAACGGAGATGATAATGCTTGCTCAACAGCTTTAACTGCTCTATTATCTCCAGATGCTGCAGATGAGCCCATAATGGCAACTCCACCTTCTGTCATTACAGTTCTTACATCTTCAAAATCTACGTTGATGTAACCTGTTCTGGTGATAATTTCGGCAATGCCTTTAGAGGCGGTTGTTAAAACATTATCTGCATGATCAAAAGCATCGCCAACCGATAAGTTGCCATACATTTCTCTCAACTTATCGTTATTGATAATCAACAATGTATCAACATGCTGCTTGATAGATTTTATACCTTCATCGGCTTGTTGTTTTCTTCTTCTGCCTTCAAAAAAGAAAGGAAGTGTAACAATGCCAACAGTTAAAATACCCATTTCTTTGGCTGCCTCAGCAATAATTGGTGCCGCACCAGTTCCAGTTCCACCACCCATTCCTGCAGTAATAAAAACCATTTTGGTATTGGTTTTTAAAATGTCTTTGATTTGGTCGATGTTTTCTATAGCAGCATTCTTACCCACTTCAGGAATTGAGCCTGCTCCTCGGCCTTCGGTAAGGGTTGAACCCAACTGAATTTTGTGAGGTACTGGGCTTATGTCTAAAGCTTGCTGATCAGTATTGCAAATTAGGAAGTCTACTCCATCTATTCCTTGCAAATACATATGGTTTACGGCGTTACTTCCGCCCCCTCCTACACCAATTACTTTGATGATTGAGGATTGGTCTTTTGGTAAATCGAATTTCATGTCTTTGGGCATTTATTTCGGTATTAAATTAATCTATTTCTTCGTCGTTTAACCAGTTAGAGGTTCTGTTTATGAGACTATCTAAAAAGTTTTTTCTCTTTTTTATTACAGGGCTTTCTTCTGCTGCAGCCGCTTCAACTTGCTCTTGCTCTTTTTCTTCTTCTAAGCGCTTCTCTTCCATTTCAATTTCATAAGGCGTTGGCTCATGTCTTTTTATTCTGTTAAGATGCTCGTAGCCTTTTAAAATAAGTCCAACACCTGTAGCAAACATTGGTGATGTAACCTCTTCTGTTCCCGAAGCCAAATGTTCGGTTGGGAAACCAATTCTGGTTGACATACCTGTAACGTACTCAAACAACTGAGTAATGTGTTTTAATTGAGATCCGCCACCTGTAACAACAATACCTGCAATTAATCTTTTTTCGTAACCAGAAGATTTTATTTCATAATAAACTTGTTCGATAATTTCTTCCATTCTGGCTTCGATAATACTTGCCAAATTGCGTAACGAAATTTCTTTGGGTTCTCTACCTCTTAACCCTGGAATAGCAACTATTTCATTTTCTTGATTTTCGGAAGCTAATGCAGAACCAAATTTTACTTTTAGTAACTCAGCTTGTTTTTTAATGATTGAACAACCACCCTTAATATCTTCTGAGATAATATTTCCACCAAATGGAATTACTGCTGTATGCCTAATGATATTGTCTTGAAAAATTGCAACATCTGTAGTTCCACCACCAATATCAACCAAAACAACTCCCGCTTCTTTTTCCTCTTCACTTAAAACTGCATCTGATGATGCTAAAGGCTCTAAGGTAATATCAGCAACTTCTAAACCTGCTCTTTCAACACATTTGGTAATGTTTTTTGCTGCTGCAACTTGCGCGGTAATAATGTGAAAATTAGCTTCCAACCTTACGCCTGACATACCGATAGGGTTGGTAATACCTTGTTCGTTATCTACTGTATAATCTTGAGGTATAACGTCAATTATTTCTTCACCTGGCATCATTACCAATTTGTACATATCCTCAATTAAAGCCTCAATGTCATCTTGGGTAATTTCATCTTCGTAACTATCTCTAGTTTTAATTCCACGATGTTGTAAACTTCTAATATGCTGACCAGCAATACCTACGTTTACTGTTTTTATTTTAAAGCCTGAACTTTCTTCAGCTTCTTCTATTGCTTTTTTGATGGCTTCTACTGTTGGGGTAATATGAGTTACAACTCCACGAGTAACTCCTGGAGATACCGATTTACCCAATCCTAATAACTCGAGCTTACCATGCTCGTTTTTACGGCCTACCAAAACAGCAATTTTGGTAGTTCCAATGTCTAGTCCAACTACAATGTCAGGTTGTTGCATAGATTTAAATTTTAGTACACACTATTTGATTCTTAAACTTTAAATTGATGGTTGAATACTCATTCCAACCGGTTTTTGGCAAAGCCTTTTTGTAAAATACCATCAGTTTTTCAAACTTGAATGGAATATTATCTGCTTCTCCAAAAATTATTTCATGATTACCAACTCTTGGAATCACCTCAAACTCATTTTCTTGATTTACATACAACTGAGAAACTTGGGCATTCCAAAACTCATCGTTTGTAATAAATGTTGCCATTTTGTATAAATCAAGATATTGGTCAATCATTTTCATCGAATCTAATTGCGATGATGACAAATTGTGGCTTTTTGATTTTTGTTTCAAGTGCTGGCTAATAAACTTATCAATATTCCATTCTTGATTCTTTGAAAGCTTATAAAGTGTATAGTAGTCAACGGATACAGCGCCATTTACCACCAAAACACGAGCAGAATAACTAGTAGAAAGTGGCATGATTTTGCCAAATTGGTCGAGATAGAAACTTTCTCCTTTCTGGTTAAAAACGCGCAACAAGGGTTTGCGTTGAGAAATTTCTACTTTCAAAACACCATTTATGGTTGTGTAAACATTTGCTTTTTGAACAAAAGGGTTATCGCTCAAAAAATCTTCAATTTTTCTAACATCAACTTGGCTTGCATAATCAGAATCTGACAATGCGAAGCCCAAATTCTTTAAGGTGCTTTTTACATCGTCTTCTAAAATGAAATAATTGTTATTAGACCTATCAATGGAAATTTTTAAACCATTGTAAGGTTGAACCTTTTGCCTGCTCTTGCTAAAACCAAACAACACCACCAGCAGCAAAAACGCCGAAAACCAGCCAGTAATATTTAATATTTTTTTAATTGCAGGTTTCAATTAGTTTGTTTTTTATTGGTTCTATAGTTTTATCAATATCGCCAGCTCCAATGGTTAACACCACTCTACAAGGAGATACTACGGCATATAATGGCAAAGATGAAGGTTGTAGCAAATACTTTTTTGGCCCATTTACTTTATTCAGTAACCATTCACTGTTAATACCTTCAATTGGTTTTTCTCGAGCAGGGTAAATAGGCACCAAAACCAACTCGTTTAATAAGCTTAACGATGCAGCAAAACCTTCTGCAAAATCGCGGGTTCTAGTAAATAAATGAGGTTGAAAAAAGCCTACTATTTCATCATTTGGATACAACTCTTTTACAGAAGTTACCAAAGCATTTATTTCTGTTGGATGATGGGCGTAATCATCTATATATACCTTTTTGGCACTTTCAAAATGCTTTTCGAATCTTCTTTTTACACCTTTAAAATTGGCCAATCCATTTTTTAAGGTTTCTGAATTTCCTCCTGTTTGCAAAAAAATAGCCGACGCTAAAACAGCATTTTCAACATTATGCCAGCCAGGAATACCCAATTTAAGGTTTTTAATATTTTTATTTGGCGTGCATAAATAGAAATGATAGGAACCATTTTCTATTTTGATATTCTCTGCAAAATAGTCTGCGGTAGTATCTTTTAAGGCATAAGTTATAGCTCCTGGAATATTTATGGTTGATTCAATTTCTTTTTTGACAAAAAGTTGTTTGGTCGCCAATTTTGCGAATTCTTTGTATCCTTCTACCAAATGACTCCCATCGCCATAAATATCTAAGTGGTCTGCATCAACAGAAGTTATAGCCGCATAAGTTGGATTTAACTTTAAAAAAGACCTATCGTATTCATCGGCTTCAACCACTTGAATTTCGGCGTTGTCAGAAACCAACAAATTGGTATTGTAATTTGCTGAAATTCCTCCTAAAAACGCATTAACTTCAATTTTAGAATTCTTATACAAATGACTTAACAAAGTGGTTACAGATGTTTTTCCATGTGTTCCTGCAATAGCAACTGAGGGCAAACCATTACTCAAAAGACCTAAAGCCTCTGCACGTTTTAATATGTTTAAATTGTTATTAAAGCAATATTCAAGCTCTAAATTTTCTTTTGGTATAGCTGGAGTGTAAATTATTAAATCTGGACTTCCAATTAGATTTACATTTTCTTCAAAATGAATTTCAATTCCTTCGCTTGAAAGCTTATCGGTTAAAACTGTTGCGGTTTTATCATAACCAACCACCTTGGCTCCTTTGGTTTTAAAATATCTCGCCAAAGCGCTCATGCCAATGCCACCAATGCCAATAAAATAAACATATTTTAGGTGGTTTAAATTCATTTTTTAATCAGTTTTAGTGCTTCGTTGGCTATTATTTCTGCAGAATCTTTTATGGCTAATCTCAAAATATTTTCTGCAAGTTTTTTCGATTGATTTTCATTAGATAAAATCTCTAGAGCCTTTTCTACTAAAGTTTGATTGGCTTCTTTATCGGTTATAATAACTGCAGCATTATGATTTACCAAAGCTTCAGCATTTTTACGCTGATGATCTTCGGCTGCATGCGGCAGCGGAACCAAAATAATGGGCTTGCCTACCAGGCATAATTCAGAAACAGCAATTGCTCCTGCACGAGATATTACCATATCTGCAGCTGCATAAGCCAAATCCATTCTATTGATAAATTGATGCGCTTTCACGCCTTTCTCTGTAAAGGGTTTAGCAGCAACATCCATCTCAGCAAAAGTTGTTTTGCCTGTTTGCCAAATTAGCTGAACATCAGCATCTATAATATTTTGTAATTTACCTTTAATTGCATTGTTTATGGATAATGAACCTAAAGAGCCCCCAACCACCAAAATGGTTTTCTTATTCGGATTTAATCCGAAAAACTCGAAAGCTTGTTCTCTTTTTCCTTCAATTTCAACAACCTCGTTTCTAACAGGATTTCCTGTTAAAACGATTTTATCTTTTGGGAAAAATTTTTCCATTCCTTCATAAGCAACACAAACTTTATTTACCGTTTTAGCCAAAAGTTTATTGGTAATGCCGGCATAAGAGTTTTGTTCTTGAATTAAGGTTGGGATTTTATTGCTACTTGCTTGCTTAAGCATTGGACCAGAAGCAAATCCACCTGTACCAATAACAACATCTGGCTTAAAATTTCTTAAAATACTTTTTGCCTTAAGTAAGCTACTGATAACCTTTAAAGGAAAACTTAAATTTTTTAGGGTGAGTTTTCTTTGTAAACCACTTATCCAAAGACCTTCAATTTTATAACCCGCTTCAGGAACTTTTTCCATTTCCATTTTCCCTTTGGCTCCTACAAAAAGAAACTCAGCATTTGGGTACTTTGCTTTTATTGCATTTGCAATAGCAATAGCAGGGTAAATGTGGCCGCCAGTTCCGCCGCCACTCAAAATAATTTTAGGCGACTGCGAGCTCATTTTCTTCTTGATTATTTAATTCATTATTTTCTTTTTCGGGAATTTCATGGGCTTGATTTTGATCAACCTCACGGCTTACGCTTAATATAACTCCGATTGCCACCGAAGTAAACCAAATTGAAGTTCCTCCCATACTCATAAATGGCAATGGTTGCCCCGTTACAGGTAATAAATTTACCGCCACAGCCATATTAATTAAGGCTTGAAAAACTAGGATAAAACTAATTCCTACTACTAATAGGGAACCAAAGGTTTTGGGAGATTTTAGTACAATTCTAATTGCCCTAAAAAACAACATCAGGTACAAAAACATCACTAAAAAACCTCCAATTAAGCCATACTCTTCAATAACAATTGCATAAATAAAATCTGAGTAAGGGTGTGGCAAAAAGTTTCTTTGGGTTGAGTTTCCAGGTCCTTTGCCTTGAATACCACCTGTTGCGATGGCAATTTTTGCTTGCTCAACCTGATAATTACCTTCTTGATCGCCTTTAGAGAAGTTTTCGATTCTGTTTACCCAAGTTTCGGCCCTTGGAAAAAGAGCAGGCGCAAACTTGGCAACACCAATAGAAATTACAATAAATACAATTCCAATTGAAGCTAAAGAAATCAACTGTGAAATTGGAATTCTACCAATAAACATCAACACCAAGCAAGCTGCAAATAAAACTGCTGCGGTAGAAAAGTTGGCCGGAAAAATTAATCCGCAAACAATTACTACAGGAATAAAAATGGGGAGAAATGCTTTTTTGAAATCCTTAATTTCATCTTGTTTAACAGAAAGCATTCTTGCCACATACATTACCAAGGCTAGTTTGGCAAAATCTGATGTTTGAAAAGATTGGTTGATAACCGGAATGGTAAGCCACCGAGAAGCATCATTAATATTAGTTCCCACAATTAGCGTTAAGGCCAAAAGTGGAATTGAAGCGAATAACAGTACTTGTGAAATCCGCGAAAAGTAATTGTATTTGATGTTATGGGTAATGTAAATAATTCCAAAACCTGAAAGGAGAAAAAATCCGTGTCGCACTAAGTACCTCAGGGTATTTCCATCACTATGCTTATAAGCCAATGTTACAATTGAGCTATAAACCAATAACAATGAAGCCACACCCAAGAAGAGTGTAATTAACCAAATTGCACGGTCGCCTTTAAGATATTTGGAAAAAATATCCATTAAAGTTTATTGACAATTGAATTAAACAATTCGCCTCTTTTGGCTATAGTTTCAAGTTTTAAATAACTTGGTGAAGCAGGAGAAAACAATACACAATCGCTTTCTTGGGCAAAGGATAAACTAGCTTGCACTGCTTCTTCTAAGGTTCCAAGTCTTAAAACATTTTTTACCAAATCTTTACAACCTTGTTCTAAAGTGGGGTTAGATTTATTTGAAACATAAATAATGGCCCTTACTTTTTCAGCCAAAACATCTTTTATCAAGTGTAAGTCTGTCATTAAGTTTTCATCAGAAGCAATCCAAATTAAGTTGGCATTACATTGCTCCATGGCTTCTAAACTCATTAAAACTGAAGATGATTTAGCATCGTTTACAAAGTCGATTCCCTTGTAATTTTTAATCCATTCAATACGAAAAGTAGTATCGCTGTAACTAGAAATAACAGTATTTCTAGCTTCGATTAATGGATTTGACTCTGGTAAATTTTGGGTTTTATTGGTTTTAGTTTGTTCCATGATAAAGTGTTTTATAATGATCTAACTGCTTCTTTGAACTGACGACCTCTGTCTTCGTAATTATCAAATAAATCGAATGACGCGCAAGCTGGAGAAAGCAATACCACTTCATCTTTTGATGCCAATTGGTAAGAGTATCCAACTGCTTCGGTCATATTATTTGCTTCTACTATTGTTTCAATATCACCTTTGAAAGCTTCAATAATTTTAGCGTTGTCTTTGCCTAAACAAACAATAGCTTTAACTTTTTCTTTAACGATTTCGGCCAAAATTGAGTAGTCGTTTCCTTTATCTACTCCACCTACAATCCAAACTATTTTTTTATCGATAGTTTCTAAAGCATACCAAGTTGAATTGATATTTGTTGCCTTTGAATCGTTAATGTAATCAACACCATAAACAGTAACTACTGTTTCCAATCGGTGCTCAATACTTTCGAAATCAGATAACGAATCTCTGATAACATCTTTGCGAATTTCTAAAATTCGTGCTGCAACACCTGCGGCCATAGAGTTGTAGATGTTGTGCTTGCCTTGTAGGGCTAAGTTTTGTATAGACATAGTGCAATTTATTTGGTTAACTTTTATATTTAATTGATTATTAGATATTTCGGCTCCTTGTTGAACTTGAGTTTTAAGGGAAAATGGAAACAACTTTTGGGTTAATTCTAATCCCTCCATTTGCTTTTGAATTACCTCGTCATCTGCACAATAGATAAAAGCATCATTGGCTTTTTGATTTTGGATAATTCTGAATTTAGAATCGATATAATTCTGAAAAACATATTGGTAGCGGTCTAAATGATCTTCGGTTATGTTTAGCAAAACAGCTATATCTAACTTGGTCTTAACCATGCCATCCAACTGAAAACTACTTAGCTCAAGCACGAAAAAATCTGGATCGTTCCCTTTGGCTATTTCTGCTGCCATGCTATTTCCGATATTGCCTGCTAAAACAGAATTTAATCCTGCATTTTTTAAAATATGCTGGGTTAAAGTAGCTGTAGTAGTTTTTCCGTTTGAACCGGTTATTCCAATAAGCTTTGCTTTAGAATATTTGGCAGCAAACTCAATTTCAGAAACTACTTTAATTCCCTTTTCACGAGCCTCAACAACAAGAGGTATATCTTCTGGAATTCCAGGAGATTTTACAATTAAATCGGCCTGCAGAATTTTTTCAGAAGTATGTTTTCCTTCTTCAAACTCAATTTCAAGATTTGTAAGAACGTTTTTATATTTTTCTTTGATGGAGCCTTTATCTGATAAAAAAACTTCCCATCCTTTTACTTTTCCTAAATGTCCGGCACCAACTCCACTTTCGCCTGCGCCAAGCACTATTAACTTTTGCATTTACCTCAGCTTTAGTGTTATAATGGTTAGTAATGCCAATGCAACGCCTACAATCCAAAATCTGGAAACTATTTTAGATTCATGAATGCCTAATTTTTGGTAATGGTGATGAAGCGGCGCCATTAAAAACACACGCTTGCCTTCACCAAGTTTCTTTTTGGTGTATTTGAAATACCCAACTTGTATCAAAACCGATAAATTTTCTACTAAGAAGATTCCGCATAAAATGGGAATGAGCAACTCTTTGCGGATAGCGATGGCAAAAACGGCAATAATTCCACCTAGGGCCAAACTTCCTGTATCGCCCATAAAAACCTGAGCAGGATAAGAGTTGTACCATAAAAAACCTACACAAGCTCCTACAAAAGCAGCCATATACACCACAAGCTCTCCAGAACTAGGTATGTACATGATGTTTAGGTAATCGGCAAAAACATAGTTACCCGATAAATAAGCTAAAACCCCTAAGGTTAAACCAATTATCCCGGAGGTTCCTGTAGCTAAACCATCCAAGCCATCAGTCATGTTTGCACCATTGGAGACCGCTGTAATTATGAGAATTACAATTGGAATAAAAATTAACCAAGCGTATTTTAAAAGGTCATCATTGATCCAAGAAATTAGCCAACCGTAATCGAATTCATTGTTTTTGATGAATGGAATTGTTGTAAGGTTTCTTTTGGTTTCAATCCAAGAATAATCTGCACCACTTTGATTTTCTGCACCATTGTAGGTAACTTCAGTTAAAACATTTTCTTGGTCTTCGTGATAAACTTTTTGCTTTACCGTTAAATCATCGCTGAAGTAAATAATACTTCCTGCAATTATTCCAATTCCTACTTGGCCAATTATTTTGAATTTCCCAGCTAAACCCTGTTTGTTCTTTTTAAAAACTTTGATGTAGTCATCTAAAAACCCAATAGCACCCAACCAAACTGTAGAAATTAGCATGAGTTGGATGTATGTATTGTGAAGCTTTGCGAAAAGTAATGTTGGAATAATAATAGCTCCCAAAATAATTAGCCCACCCATTGTAGGTGTTCCTGCTTTTTGGGTTTGACCTTCTAAACCTAAATCTCTAACAGTTTCGCCAACTTGTTTTTTATGCAAAAAATTGATGATTCTTTTACCAAAAACTGCAGAAATTATTAGTGATAAAATCACAGACATGGCCGCCCTAAATGAAATGTAACCAAACACTCCAGCTCCGGGAAAATCAAGTTCGTTTAAATAATCAAATAGGTAGTATAACATGGTTTTAGATTTGGAATAGGTTTTTAATTTCTGCCATATCATCAAATGGGTGCTTCACTCCATTTATCTCTTGGTATTTTTCATGGCCTTTTCCAGCAATAAGTATGATATCTCCAGGCTCTGCTAGATGGTATGCTGTTTTAATTGCCTCTTTTCTATCTGTAATTGAAATAACTTTTCTTAAGTCATCCTTCTCTACACCCGGCTCCATATCTTTTATTATTGCAGCTGGGTCTTCATTTCTTGGGTTATCTGAAGTAAAAATGGCTTTATCGGAAAGCTTTGCTGCGATTTTAGCCATTAGCGGACGCTTTGCTGTATCTCTATTTCCACCGCAACCCACTACAGAAATTAGTTTTTCTCCAGTTTGCCTGATGTTATTAATCGTATCAATTACATTTTTAAGAGCATCTGGCGTGTGGGCATAATCTACAATAGCAATTATTCCATTATCAGATTTTATGTAATTGAATCTACCTTCAACAGATTTTAACTTGGTGATATCTGTTAAAATCTCCATTTTATCTTGCGCTAAAATTGTGGCAACACCATAAACAGCAAGCAAATTGTAAGCATTAAAACTTCCTATAAGCTGGGTAATTAAATCATGTCCATCAATATTTAATTGTAGTCCCCCAAAATGATTTTCGATAATTCTGGCTTTAAAATCAGCCATACTTCGAAGACCAAAAGTCTTTACCTCAGCTGCAGTATTCTGAACCATTACTTCAGCATGAAAATCATCTGCATTAACCAACGCAATGGCTGAAGACCCTAAACCATCAAAAAATAGTTTTTTGGCTTTTATGTAATTGTCAAATGTTTTATGATAGTCTAAATGATCATGAGTGATATTGGTAAATACGGCAACATCAAAGTTTAGTCCTGCGATTCTTCTTTGATCTACAGCATGAGAACTAACTTCCATAAAAACGTATTCGCATCCATTTTCAACCATTTCGTGCATTAACTTATTTAGCTGAATAGGATCTGGAGTTGTATGTGTACTCAGAATATCTTTATTATGGTTTTTATTTCCTATGGTTGAAATTAAACCAACTCTAAAGCCTAAATATTTAAATAGTTGGTATAATAAAGTAGTTACTGTGGTTTTGCCATTTGTTCCGGTAACCCCAATAAGTTTTATTTCTTCAGATGGGTGCTCATAAAAATTTGAAGCAATGTGACCCAATGCTTCTTTTGAGTTTTTTACTTTTACATAAGTAACTTTAGAATCTAGCTCCTCAGGTAAAACCTCGCATACAATTGCTGTAGCCCCTTGCTCAACTGCCTGATTTATATATTCATGACCATTTACAACAGAACCATCAATGGCAACAAAAACTGAAAACTCATTAACCTGTCTTGAGTCAAAGCAGATGTTGTCAATTGCAACATTTGTTGAACCAACAATTTGACCTATACCTGCTTTGTAAATAATATCTTTTAACAACTTGGTCATGCTAATTCTAAAATTATTTCTGCCCCTTTTTCAATTTTTCTTCCATTAGGAATCGACTGTGACTTCACGGTTCCCTTGCCTAAAACTTTTACATTAAGTCCTGCATT
This sequence comes from Flavobacteriales bacterium, assembly GCA_018609045.1. Lineage (GTDB taxonomy): Bacteria > Bacteroidota > Bacteroidia > Flavobacteriales_G > Salibacteraceae > JAAZVO01. The sequence continues at coordinate 36,134 of JABAYK010000020.1, read as the reverse complement.
TTCGAGAACATAAACCGCATCTTTCAAATCCATTCCCATTACATTTGGAACCAAACCTTTTGATATTTTTCTACCGTAAAGCTGAACTTGTTTATCTCCAGTAGATGAAATCACCATCTCTGAACCATCATTAATTTTTGTAGTAATATCCATCTCTTCAAAAACCTTTGTGATGTCTTTTAAATGGCCGTTTTTTGAAACTGGGATTCTTGTTTTTGAAGAGTGTTTTATGTAGGCTAACTCATCGTGTATTTCAACACTTGTGGCGTAAGTTTTATCAGCAATTTCTTTAAAAATTGGACCCGCAACTAAGTTTCCGTAATACACATTTCTCGATGGGGCATTAACTACCACGATGCATGAATATTTAGGATTATCTGCAGGAAAGTAACCACAAAAAGAAGCTTGGTGACTCACCTTAGACTCGTACTTGTAGCCATATTTTGCATTGGCTATTTGAGCAGTTCCAGTTTTTCCGGCAATTTTATAATTGGCATTTCTTAAGTTGGCTGCAGTTCCATATTCCACAACCCCTTCTAGCATAGCTTTAACCTTTTTAATGGTAGCTTTTGAGCAAATAGCAGGATTGATAACAATTGGGTCGAATACCTCAATTACTTTATCATATTCACGAATTTCTTCAACAAACTTTGGTTTTACCAAAACACCATCGTTTGCCACAGCATTGTAAAAAGCTAAAATTTGAAGTGGCGTTTGCTGAACCTCATAGCCATGAGACATCCAAGGCAAACTAATACCAGACCATGAGTTATTATCTGCAGATTTAATTTGAGGTTTGCCTTCACCAAAAATTTCAATATCCAAAGGCTTGTTCAAATTCATTTTGTAAAGCCTATCGATAAAAGCCTGAGGATTTTTGCTGTAATATTTTGAAATTATTTTAGCAACAGCAATATTTGAGGAGAACGCAAATGCATCTTTTACTGTTAAGGTCCCGTAACCGCCTTCACGAGAATCATACATATAAGTATCATAAAACTTATACTTTCCGTTTCCGGTAGAAATAGTATCATCAATATCGATGTAACCATCTTCAAGAGCTACCATGTAAGCGGGTAACTTAAATGTACTTCCTGGCTCTGTACTCTCGCCTATTGCATAATTATACAGTTCGTAATATTCGCCATCTGCACCTTTGGTTAAATTAACAATTGCTTTTACGTTACCTGTATTAACCTCCATCAAAACCACGCAACCATGATCGGCACTTTGTTTTTCTAGCTGCCTTTTTAGTGCATGATGAGCAACATCTTGAATATTTAAATCTATGGTAGTAATGATATCAGCACCATCTTTTGGCTCAATTTCATTTTCATCATTTATTGGCATCCAAACACCTCCAGCAATTTTTTGCATTAACCGCCTACCATTTATACCAGATAAAGTGGCTGAATAAGCCCCCTCTAACCCAACAGGCTTAACACCATCTCTTTCGTAACCAATAGTTCTTGCAGCTAAAGCACGAAAAGGCTTTTCTCTTTTATTTTGTTGATGATAAATAAACCCACCTTTGTACTTGCCTCTTCTAAAAATGTGAAACTCTTTTATTTTCTTTAACTGATTGTAGTTTACATTTCGCTTTACCAAATGGTAACGAGAGCCTGAATTACGAGCTTCAACCAATTCTCTTTTGTATGCAAGAGGAGTTTTATCTTGAAATAATTGAGCGAGCTCAATAGAAAGAGAATCTACTTGGATATTAAATTCATCATCAGACAAAGCTTTTATTTGCGAATCCCATCTTACTTCATAAATAGGAACCGAAGTAGCCAACAAACTTCCGCCGGAAGCGTAAATATTGCCACGCACAGCAGGAATACTCTTATAAACTGTTGTTTGATTGCTTGCTCTCGAAATCCACTTATCACCCTCGATTAATTGAATAGAAACTAATTTAAAGGCAACACCAAACGCAAAAAGACATATTAAAAAGAATACGATATATAACCTTCGAAGTATAGCTTTTTGCTGATCCATTAGTCTTCGATAAGATTTTGAGATGAAACTTTAATTTTTCTTGGCGGTTCGAAAGATTCTTTCAAACCCATCCCTTTTTGATCTATAAAATCTGCAAGCTCAGACTGCTTGCTTTTATACATTAATTCAGATTTTGTGGTAATATATTCTGAGCGAAACTCCTTCACTTCCTTTCCAACATTATTTAGCTTTCTTACAGTATCCTCAGCCATATACCCATTGGCGATATAAACCAAAGCCAACAAGCACAAGAACATCAAATAAGGTAAATGCCTTAACACATCATCTTTGGTAAGAAAATTACCATTGATAATATCTACAAAAGACCTACCTACAGACTTATCTTTTTTATTCGCAGCTCCACTCATAACTTTTCAGCAATTCTAAGTTTAGCACTACGACTCCTTGGATTCTTCGCTATTTCTTCAGCATTTGGAACAATCGCTTTTGTAAAAATAGGCTGAATTGGCCTAACCAAATTCCCGTAAAAATCTTTCTCAACTTTACCTTCAAAATTTCCAGATCGCATGAAGTTTTTTACCAACCTATCCTCTAAAGAGTGATAAGAAATAACCACAAGTCTTCCTCCAGTTTTCAAAACATCTAAAGACTGCTTTAGCAAATCTTTTAAAGCATGTAACTCTTGATTTACCTCTATTCTTAAAGCTTGGAAAATTTTCGGCAATTCTGATGCAGCCATTTTTTGACCAGCCACGCCTTTTACCAAATCAATTAAATTTTGGGTAGTTTTTAATGAGGCTGAACCTCGGGCCAAAACAATCTCTTGAGCAAGTTTCTTCGCAATTTTTACCTCTCCAAATTGATAAAAAACGTCTCTTAAACCTTTTTCATCATAAGTATTTACAACATCTGCAGCGGTAATATCTAAACCCTGAGACATTCTCATATCTAAAGGACCTTCGAAACGAATGGAAAAACCACGCTGAGGCACATCGAACTGATGAGAAGAAACTCCCAAATCAGCTAAAATTCCATCAACAGGCATTACATTCATTACTTTCAAAAAATTTTTCAAAAACCTGAAATTGCTATCCACAAATTCAAATCTCTCGTCGTTTATTAAATTTTGCTTTGCTTCCTCATCTTGGTCGAAAGAAATCAACTTCCCTTCCTGCGATAATTGACTCAAAATCAACCTAGAATGACCGCCTCCACCAAATGTCACATCAACGTAACACCCGCTTTTATCAACCACCAAACCATCAACGCTTTGCTTTAAAAGAACCGGAACATGGTACTCACTCATCATCAGAGAAACTTATATCTCCCATTACATCTTCAGCCAATGATTCGATATCAACATCCTCAGCAGACATAATTTTTTCGTAATTATCTTTAGCCCATATCTCCATGGTAGAACCACCTCCAACAACTTTTACCTCAGCCGCAAAAGCAGCATAATCTGAAAGCGATTTTGGAATTAAAATCCTACCACTTCCGTCTAAATCTACTTTTGTGGCCCCGCCCATAACTTTTCTCACAAACAGGTCATTCTTTTTTATCAACCTATTTAAGCCATTCAACTTTTTACTCAACTTCTCCCATTCTGCATACGGATACAAAACCAAACATTGCTGATGTAAATTTCTATTCACCACAAACCCACGAGAAAGCACGTCAGACAACTCCTTTTTCAAGGACGCAGGAAGCATCATTCTTCCCTTGTTGTCTACTTTGCAGTTATATTCTCCTAAAAGGTTCAGCATTAGCTATTTAGATTGAAAGTGTAAAAATATGAATAAAATTCCCACTTTTTCCCATAAAATACCACTTTTTACCACTTTGTTGAAAACTTATCGCACTGACACATCAAAACAAAATCATAAACTACTGACTATTAAATATTTAATAAGCATTTCGGGAATGGGAGCATGAATAAGCTCAAGATGAGGCAAAACCAACATTCAACTTGTAATAAGTTGACAAGGACAAGTAAAAAAGTATTGTTTTAAAATATTTACATTTGGGTTTTATCAAAAAGCTATATGGAAGCTGAAATTATTTCTGAAGAAGGATTTGAATACATTGAAAGAGGAGAAGGAGAACCTATTATTGTTTTGCATGGGTTATTTGGTGCTCTAAGTAATTTTGAAGATGTGTTTGATCACTTTTCCAAAAAATACAAGGTTTTAATTCCGATGTTACCCATTTATACCTTGCCTATTTTAAATACCAACGTAAAAAACATTGCAAACTACCTGCACGACTTTATTAAGTTTAAAGGTTTTGATAAAGTGAATTTATTAGGCAACTCATTGGGTGGACATGTTGGTTTGGTATATTCTGTAGCTCATCCTGAAAAAGTTAAAACATTAACCTTAACTGGCTCATCTGGATTGTACGAAAACGCTATGGGTGATTCATTTCCAAAAAGAGGAAACAGAGACTTTATAAAACAAAAAGTAGAAGTTACATTTTACGACCCAAAATTTGCCACCGAAGAATTAGTTGACGAATGCTTCGGAATTGTAAACGATAAGAGCAAAGCCATTAGAATTATTTCAATTGCAAAATCTGCCATTAGGCATAATATGGCAAAAGAAATTCCGAGTTTAAATATTCCAGTTTGTTTAATTTGGGGAAAAAACGATACAATTACTCCACCCGAGGTAGCTAATGAGTTTCATGAACTTTTGCCAGATTCTGAATTATTTTGGATAGACAAATGTGGCCACGCGCCTATGATGGAACAATCCGAAGAATTTAACTCAATACTGAGCAATTGGTATGATAAAACCATAGGGTAATAGGTAAATGTTTAATACTGCCGAATTCCTTAAAAGCTCCTCTGTTATTGAAGAATGCCCCCAAGATAATAAACCTGAATTTGCATTTATTGGACGGTCAAATGTTGGGAAATCTTCTTTGATAAATGCCCTAGTTAACAGAAAAGAGTTGGCCAAAACCTCTTCGAAACCTGGTAAAACAAAACTGATTAACCACTTTATTATTGATGAAAATTGGTACTTGGTAGATTTACCTGGATATGGCTATGCTAGTGTATCGAAGGTAGAAAGAAAGGCTTGGGCATTGATGACAGAACGCTACTTAAAAGAAAGAGAAACTTTGGTTTGTCTTTTTGTTTTGGTAGACAGTAGAATACCTCCTCAAAAAATAGATTTAGAGTTTTTTAATAAACTTGGTGAATGGGGAGTGCCTTTTCAAATCGTTTTTACCAAGAGCGATAAGGTGAAGAAAACACAAAGAATGGGTGTGCTTAAAAACATGCAATCTCAATTGGCCGAAACCTGGTCTAGCATGCCCGATATCCACTTTACCTCAAGCCAAACAAAATTTGGACTTCAGCAAATTGAAGAATTAATACTTCACTATTTAAGCCTTGTAGACTAACCCTTTTTTATAAGGCCCATTTTTTCGCCAAAGTTTTGACCAAAATCTCTCATTTCTCTGGCCATTTTGGTTTCGCCCGTAGCTTTTTCGAAAGTATCGGCCATGGTTAATAGAGTTTGATGATAAAGCATTTTCATTTCATCTACCAACATGTTTTTGGTCCACAAATCAATTTTAAGGGTGTTTTTTTCGTTTTTATCCCACATTGAAATCATAATTGCATCTGCAGTTCCTTTGTCTCCTGAGTCTGAAGCTTGCCAATTGATATTTTCTGGAACTTTATTTTCGTCTAAATCTACTTGAAATTGAATGATACTTTCAGCCATAATTACTTTTTAGGTTTAAAATTGGATTTTACCAAAATATATTGTTCGTCTTCTATTTTCATTAATTCAGACAAACTAACATCTGGATTGTTTTGCATAAAACTTCTAATAATTTGCCAGCCCATGTACTCGCCAATTCTTGGAGCACTTCCAAGTTTAAACATTGAGGTAAAAGGACCATCATTAAAAAGTTTAAAGGTTTCGCCATAATTTTTATTGTACAGCAAGTTATTATCAATTAAGTATGTCCAAACTGCAACTTGATTTTCGTTGGCCCATTGCATTTGGCGGGGGGAATAGTTTATTTTTAATGAATCGGGCCCAAAAGGAAACATGGCATCCATAGCATACAAAATTTTGCCAGAAGAAATTAATTTGCTTAAACAAGATTGATTTTGTTTTTCTTGCAAGAATTCAGCTTTTAACCATCCTTCAATAGCAGCATATGGCATTTTTCTTTTTTCAAGTTTTTCTCTTTTGTACAATGGAAATTGAAGGTTAACGTAATATGGATAATCTTTTCCTAAAAACATATCTAAACCAATGGCAATACTGCTATCTAGTGCCAAAACCCCGTAGTTAAATCCTGATATATAGGTAATTATATTGGGCGTTATTTTGTTTGGGAAATGATAGTTGTAATATCTCAACCCTTCGGAAATTTCATCTATTTGTGGCTCTAAATCTTCAAATTCTACTTGCACATCGTTGTAAATTTTAGAAACCTCAGCATCGTTAATAAACATAGTAAGGTTTTGATTTAGGTTAGGACTAGAAACTTCTCCAACAGCAATAATTTCTTCTGTAAATATTTTAAAAAAGTAGCTATTGTAAGATTTGTATTGGCTAGTAGTTTGCTCAACTGGTTGCTCAAATAATTTTTTATCAAACCTGTCTACTTCAATGTTTATTTCAACCGACTCAATATCAACATCATGAACATTATTATTGCACCCAACAAAAACAAGGCACAGAATTAGATAAGCAAAAGCCAAACAAAATTTTCTCAAAGCGAATTCGTTAATATTGCAGCGTGCAAAGAAGGCCAAAATTATGAAAAAGATATATGTACTTTTAGGTTTAATTTTATCAGGTTTTTCTAGTAAATCTCAGGAAGTTCCACCTTTTAAATTTGGTTTGAAAGCAAGCCCAAATGTTGGTTGGATAAAACCAGATACCAAAGGAATTTTAGGAAACGGAGGTAAATTGGGCTTTAACTATGGACTTATGGCGGAATTCACCTTGGGCAACTCTTACAATTATGCCTTTGCTACGGGAATTGACATTTCAACTTATGGCGGAAAAATTCAATATCCTGATGTTGTTGCTCCTGTTGACACCACCTTGGTTAATACAACAAACAGCTCTGAATTTACCTATCGATATGTAGATATTCCGTTAACCCTAAAAATGAAAACCAATGAAATTGGTTACAATACCTATTTCGCTCAATTTGGTTTTTCTACCGGGTTTAGAATTAGGGGAAGACAAAACACTTCCTATTTACTAACTACAGGAAACTTAAACGAAGAAAACATTGATGTTTTAAAAGATATTGCGCCTTTTAGAATTGGACTTGTAATTGGCGGAGGTTTAGAGTACAACTTTCATGGTAAAACTGCTTTGGTTGCTGGCTTAACCTTTAACAATGGGTTTACCAATATTTTTAATAAAAATTACTACGAGCTTAATCCGACTGGAGAAGTAAATATTACCAACAATAAGGTGATTGATACCATTACCCAAAAAGCTAGTTCAAACTTTATTAGTTTGGATATTGGGATTTTGTTTTAGAAGACCTAGCTAAAGTTAGAAGTTACCAAATTTGCTAAATTCGTTATCCATGAAAAAATTGGTTTTTCAATCGAAACAAAAAAGTAATGAAGATCAAGAAAAAGCATTTTTGGCTTTAACACCTTCACAACGTTTTGTTCAATTTTTAAAATTGTGCGAATCGATGGCTCCTTTTCAAACCAAAAAAAAATCAAATTCAAAAAATTTTATTTTAGAAAGAACTTAACCAATGTTATACGAAACTGATGTTATAACATTTATTGAATTAGCCAACAAGCATAATGTTAGAATGTTGCTAGTAGGTGGAGGAGCGGTAAACTTTCATGGCTACCAAAGGCATTCTGCTGATGTTGACTTTTGGTTTGATACTACAAAAAAAAATATTGCCAATTTAATTGAAGTTTTTCAAGAAATGGGGTTTGATATTTCTGAATTGCCTGCTGATGTAAAAAACGGCGATCAAAATATTTCAATTAAATTCTCTCCTTACCAAACCTTAGAGTTAATTTCAAGATTTAACCCGAATAAAACCTTTGAAGAAGCTTGGAATGATGCTGTTGTTGGAGAAATTCGAGATAATAACATTGCCAGATACAGGGTTTTAAGCTTAGAAGACCTTGTCACTTCAAAAATAAAATCAGGAAGACCAAAAGATTTATTAGACATTCAAGAATTGCAGAGAATAAATAAGGCTTAACAATTATCATGGGTTTATTTAATTATTGTTTACACTTTGGTGCAAGGAAATAAAGAGGAGAATTATTTTTTCGTTATTCCCCTCCAAATGGAAATCTCATTCTTATATCGTCATCCAGAAGTAGGCTGCAAGCCGACTGATGGATCATTTTAGTAATTTCGAAATGAAAAACAAAACATGGTATATGTTTTTGGTTTGAATGAGCCCTCCAATTATTTCAGGAATGAAATCACTTTAGGCGAAAAAACTAGTATTATAAATAAATAGTTTTCTCACTCTTTTTGCAAAAGAGATTCGAAAGGACAAAGGTTTTCAATTAGGGAGATTCCCAACTCGTCGTCACTCCTCTTGGGAATGACAATTACTAATTAATTTTCCAAGTATTAGAACCAGCTAAAATTGAATCTAAATCACCTTCTCCTTTTAGTTTTTTGGCCAACTGAATTTGCTCTTCTAAGGCATCTTCATACAAGTACCTATCTTCTTGGTAAAAAATACCGAAAGGGCGAGGCAGTTCATTATCATTTGCTTTATTGTCCTCAAAAATCCGGGTTAATAAAGTGGCCTTCATTTTATCGTATTGATCATGAACCCACAGATCATCCATAGAAACATTTGGATCGTTTAAATCAACTACTACAGGTTTAAATCCGTCTAACTTAATTCCTTTGTCTTTGTTTTCGCCAAACACCAATGGTTGTCCGTGCTCAACAAACAAAGTACTTTGAGGTTTGGTTGATTTTTCAGTATAAACAAAGAATGCTCCATCGTTAAAGACGTTACAATTCTGGTAAATTTCTACCAAAGAGGTTCCTTTATGTTTGTTGGCTTCTGCCAAAACAGTTCTCAATTGAATTGGGTCTCTATCCATTGCCCTCGCCACAAAAGTTGCGTCTGCACCCATGCAAAGTGCTAATGGGTTAAAAGGATGATCGATGCTACCCATTGGAGTAGATTTAGATATTTGACCGGATGGCGAAGTTGGAGAATATTGCCCTTTTGTTAAGCCATAAATCTCGTTGTTAAACAACAAAATATTTACATCGAAATTTCTTCTTAAAATATGGATTAGATGATTTCCACCAATTGAAAGTGAATCTCCATCACCTGTAATCATCCAAACACTTAAATCGGGTCTTACTGCTTTTAAGCCACTTACCAATGCAGGAGCTCTTCCGTGAATACTGTGAATTCCGTATGTATTCATGTAGTAAGGAAACCTAGATGAGCAGCCAATACCAGAAATAAAAACAATGTCTTCGTTGTTAAGTCCTTCATCAGCCAAAACTGTTTGCACCTGTTTTAATATGGAATAATCTCCACATCCAGGACACCACCTTACGTCTTGATCTGTGGCGTAATCTTTTGCTGTTTTGTTATTTAAGATTGGAGTTGTCATTGGTTGTAAATTTCTTTTACTTTATTTCTAATTTCTTCTACTGAAAATGGCATTCCTTTTATTTTATTAAACGGAATAGCAGGAATTAAATACCTGCTTCTGATGATGTGAACCATTTGAGCATCATTTAATTCAGGGATAATAACCTTTTTGTAAGAAGATAAAATTTCGCCAAGATTTATTGGCATTGGGTTAATATATTTTAAATGAGCATGAGCAACTTTATAGCCTTCTTCAACTAATTCTGTTACGGCTGTTTTTATAGCTCCATAAGTTGAACCCCATCCTAACACCAAAACTTCACCTTCTAACTCTCCTGCTGCAAGAGTTTGTTTTGGAATGAAATTGGCGATTTTGGCAATTTTGGCTGCCCTTGTTTTAACCATTAATTCATGGTTATCTGGATCGTAAGAAACATCACCTGTTTCGTTGTCTTTTTCTAAACCACCAACTCTGTGTTGTAATCCTTTTGTACCGGGGACAGCCCAAGGCCTTACTAAGTTTTCATCTCTTTTGTAAGGCAAAAACCTTTCTTCATTGCCTTCTTCTTTTGGTTTAGCGAACTCAACTTTAATGTTGGATAGGTCTTTAGTAGTTGGAAAAGCCCATGGCTCTGAGCCATTGGCCATGTAACCATCAGATAATAAAATTACTGGAGTCATGTGCTCAATAGCAATTTTACAAGCTTCAAAAGCTGCGCTAAAACAATCTGATGGAGAGTTGGCTGATATTACTGCAACTTGAGCTTCACCATTTCTTCCGTACAAGGCTTGAAACAAATCTGACTGCTCTGTTTTAGTTGGTAATCCTGTTGAAGGCCCGCCACGTTGAACATTAATAATTACCATGGGAATTTCTAACATTACTGCCAAACCGATAGCTTCAGTTTTTAATGCAATACCTGGACCTGAAGAAGCAGTTACAGCCAAAGCTCCGCCAAAAGCTCCTCCTATGGCAGCTCCTGCAGCAGCTATTTCATCTTCGGCTTGAAAAGTTCTAACGCCAAAGTTTTTATGTCTTGCTAATTCATGTAAAATATCTGAAGCTGGCGTAATTGGATAAGAAGCGTACAATAATTTTAAACCAGATTTTTGCCCGGCAGCAATTAACCCTAAGGCTGTTGCTTGGTTTCCCATTACATTTCTGTAGGTTCCCTTGGGTAAATCAGCAGGTTTTACATCGTATCGTGAAGTAAAAGTTTCGCTTGTATCTCCGTAGTGATATCCTGTTTTTAAAACTTTAACATTGGCATCAATAAGGTTTTGTTTTCCTTTAAATTTTGCTTTGATAAAATTTATTGTGGCTTCAAGTGGTCTGCTGTACATCCAATACAAAAAGCCAAGTACAAACATGTTCTTGCTTCTATCTATTTCTTTGGTTCCTAAACCTGAGTCAACCAAAGCAGTTCTGGTTAATTTGGTAACATCAATTTCGTGAACCCTGTATTTATCTAACGATTTATTTTGAAGCGGATTAACATCATTGTAACCTGATAACCTGAGGTTCTTTTTATCGAAACCTGCCGAGTTAGCAATAATAGTTCCCCCTGTTTTTAGATTAAATAAGTTTGCTTTTAACGCCGCTGCATTCATTACCACCAATACATCCGCTTTATCTCCAGGTGAAAATAAATCAACACTTCCAAAATGTAATTGAAATCCAGATACACCTGCAATAGTGCCTTGTGGAGCTCTAATTTCTGCTGGGAAATTAGGAAATGTACTAACATCATTCCCGAAAAGTGCAGTTGTATTGGTAAACTGATTACCTGTTAGTTGAATTCCATCTCCTGAGTCACCTGCAAATAAAATGGTGACATCTTTCTTTACTTCTAAAGTTTTTTTCATTGAGAAAAATTGTGCTGCAATTTAACAGCGAAATTTTTTAATTTTTTATGAGAATTATCACTGAAACATTATTTAATGCAACTCAAAATTATAAGCTTCAACAGCTTTAATTTCTGGAATTGACTTTAAAATTGTTTCTTCAACGCCTACCTTGAAAGTCATATTGTTCATTGAGCATCCTGTGCAAGCTCCTTTCAATTCAATTTTGGCAACAAAATCATCTGTAATATCTACAACCTCTAGGTCTCCCCCATCTTGCTCTACAAATTTTTTGATGTTTGTAAGTGAATTATTCACTTGTTGCATCAAGTTTTTTTTGACTTGTTGATCCATAATTGTTATTTAGACAAAATTAAAACAAAAGAATAATGTTTTGGTTTTTAAGCATTTAAGATATTGCCTTACAAAGAGCTAAAAATGCTTTTGCTTGTGGTGTATTTTCTTGTAATACAGATGGCCTCCCAACATCTCCTGCCTCTCTAATGCTTTCAATTATAGGTATTTGACCTAGTAAAGGGACTTCTAATTTTTCAGCCAATCTTTTTACCCCATCCTGTCCAAAAATGAAATATTTTTTTTCGGGCATGTCGGGTGGAGAAAAATAAGCCATGTTTTCAACCAAGCCAATTACTGGAATATTGATGTTAGGCATTTTAAACATAGCAACTCCTTTTTGGGCATCGGCCAAAGCTACAGGTTGAGGAGTAGAAACCACAATTGCTCCATCTAGTGGAATAGATTGCACTATGGTTAAATGAATATCTCCTGTTCCTGGAGGAAGGTCAATAAAAAGGTAATCTAACTCTCCCCAATAAGCATCTGTAAACATTTGGGTTAGTGCTTTTGAGGCCATAGGCCCTCGCCAAACAACTGCCTGATTTACATCAGAAAAAAAGCCAATTGACAAAATATCAACCCCGTAACTTTTTACAGGAACCATGTAGTTCTTACCATCAATCTCTTTTACTGTAGGCTTTTCATGCATCACATCAAACATGATGGGTGCCGATGGACCGTAAATATCAGCATCTACTAAACCCACCTTTTTGCCAAGCATTGCCATGCCTGCAGCAAGATTTGCAGCTACAGTTGATTTTCCAACGCCTCCTTTGCCTGAAGAAATAGCAATAATCTTTTTCACATTTGGCAACATCTTTCTTTGCTCAACTGGCCTTTCAGTTTCTTTTGGCAAGGCTTGAATGTTAATATTTGCATCAATAATATCACTTACCCTAAGTTTAAGATGATGAATACACGCATCTTCAATTCTTTTTTTATTGTGTAATGCAGGGTTGCTAACTTTCAAATTGAAAGAAATTTTATTACCATCAATCTGAATATCAGAAACTAAGCCTAACTCTACAATATCTTTTTTCAAATCAGGCTCGATTACAAAAGATAATGCGTTTAATATGTTTGTTTTATTTATTTCCATAGTTGTTATATCACAATTAACTTGCGTTAAAGTTTAAGTTCTTCGTTTGGGTCCCAAAATATTTCTTTAAAATTTTGGATTTTATCATCAATCACCTTTATGCCTTCGTTTTCTAATCGAATTTGCATTTCTAATGGATGACTAAAAAAGTTCTTTCCAGTTAAAATACCATTTCTATTTACCACTCTTTGGGCAGGCACTGGCGGGTTGGAAGTATGCGATGCGTTCATTGCCCAACCAACCATTCTTGAAGACCTTGCAGAGCCTAAATACTTAGCAATTGCTCCGTAAGAGGTAACTCTACCTTCGGGAATTAAGCGAACAACATCCCAAACCATTTTAAAGAAATCTCGCTCTTGATATGCCATTAATTTATCTTAAAAGAAACGTATTTAATCGTATGTCCTTTGGCTGAGAAAATTCTTTCGTAATGAGTTTTAACTGTATACAAATGATTTAGCTCTTCGGGAATTTCATCCACTTGATGGTAAACATCGGAAAACTTATTGATGATGGGAAAGTTATTTTCTTCTATTTGCTTAAGGGTATAATCAAAGAAAGAGTCTGCATCAGTTTTTAAATGCATTTCGCCACCTTTGGTCAAAATCTTTTTATACCTATCGATAAACATTGGTGAGGTCAACCTTTTTCGCCCCCTACTTTCTTGCGGTTGAGGGTCTGGAAAAGTTATCCAGATTTCATCAACTTCATGCTCATCAAATAGTTTGTCTAAAAAATCAATTCGGGTTCTTAAGAATTTTGCATTTTCAATATTTTCTTCAATTGCTTTTGAAGCACCGTACCAAATTCTAGCCCCTTTAATATCAATACCCAAAAAGTTTTTATAAGGATATTTTTTGGCCATGTTTACAGTGTATTCTCCCTTTCCACATGCCAATTCTAAAACTAACGGATTGTTGTTTTGAAAAAAATGGCTTTTCCACTTGCCCTTCAATTTAAAATCTTCTTCCCAAAAATCATTCATGGAGGGTTGGGCTACATTTGGAAACCCCTCCATATCTTTAAATCTGATTAACTTCTTTTTTGCCATTTTCTAAAGTGGCGGCAAAATTAATTAAGTTTGAAGTAAAGGCTTTAAAATAAAACAAAAGGTAATTATATCGCCCCTAAATTGGGGATTAGGTCATGCAACAAGATGCATACCCTTGGTTTATGAATTTTTAGATAAAAACTATGAAGTAGTTTTTGTTGGCAATGGAAGTTCATTAGAGTTTTTAAAAACAAATTTTCCATCCATTAAATCTTATGATTTAGGAGGATTAGAAATAAAAATAGCAGCTAATAATAGAGGCCAATCTTTATCTATTGCCACACAATTACCCAAGTTTATCCATGCAAAGAATATTGAGCATGACAAGCTTTTAGAAATTACAGAAATTGAAAAGCCACAACTTATAATTTCTGACAATAGATATGGTATTTATCATCCTGAAATTAAATCGGTTTTAATTACGCATCAATTAAAACCAAGATTCCCCATTTTAAAGGGCCTTTTTCAAAGTCAACTAGAAAAATGGATGCGGAATTTTGATGAAATTTGGGTTCCAGATAATGATGAAATAAATTTAAGCGATCGTCTTTCAAACAGTCCAAAACACTTAAAAGAAAAAGTAAAAAAAATTGGGTTTTTGAGTCATTTTAGTTTTCATAAAAACGATCTCCAAAAAGATTTTGAGGGCTTCAATTTACTTCTTTCAGGACCAGACCCTCAAAGAACAAAACTTCACGAATTGGTATTAAGCCACCCATATTTTTCTGAAAAGAATATGAATATTTTAGGCAATACTAAGTCTTTATCAAAAAACGAAAAACACAAAGAGTTTGGAGTAGTAAAGGCTGAAACTCTAATTCCAATCTTATCATCTGGTGCTATTGTAATTTGCAGAAGCGGATACTCTAGCATTATGGATTTGGGTTACTTAGGATGTAAATGTATTTTTATTCCTACCCCTGGACAACCTGAGCAGATTTATTTGGCCAAATATTTATCAAAAAAAAACAACCAAGTTTTTGTTTCTCAAAAAAGCTTAACAAAAAAAAGGCTCGATATTTTTCAGAATATCGAGCCTTTAAAAATTGATAGAAATTTATACTTTGAATTTCAAAATTTTATTAAACCAGCATAGTAACAGGGTTTTCTAAGAAACCTTTTAAGGTTTGCAAAAATGCCGCACCTGAAGCTCCATCAACAACCCTATGATCACAAGAAAGGGTTACTTTCATAACGTTTCCAGGAACAACGTTTCCATTTTTTACAACAGGTACTTGCTTTATTCCTCCTACTGCCAAAATGCATGAATCTGGCGGATTAATTATGGCCGTAAACTCCTCAATACCAAACATTCCTAAGTTAGAAATTGTAAAGGTATTTCCTGCCCAATCTTCTGGTTGAAGTTTTTTATTTCTTGCTCTTTCGGCAAAGTCTTTAACCTCTGCTCCAATTTGAGCAAAACCTTTTGTATCTGCAAAACGCACAACTGGAACCAATAAACCATCGGTTACTGCAACAGCAACTCCAATATTTACATGCTCGTTATATCTTATTTTATCTCCTAACCAAGAGGAATTAACTTTCGGGTTTTTCTTTAAAGCTAAAGCTGTAGCTTTTACAACCATATCGTTAAAAGAAACTTTGACATCACCAGAAGCATTCATGGTTTTGCGAGAAGATATGGCATTGTCCATGTCAATATCTAGCGTAAGATAAAAGTGGGGAGCTGTAAATTTACTTTCAGCTAATCTACTGGCAATTACTTTTCTCATTTGAGAAACAGGCTCCTCGGTATAGCTTTCAACACCAATAGATGCACTAGGGAATGAATTTGACGCCGATGGTGTATACTCGTCAACATCTCTTTTTATTACTCTGCCTCCGTCACCTGAACCATGAACTGCATTAATATCAATACCCTTTTCCTTGGCTAGTGCTTTTGCTAATGGAGATGCTTTTACCCTTCCATTTTCATTTGAGTGAACAGCTTTGTGGTCAGTAGTAGGAGCAGGTGAAGGCTTGGGTTCTGCAACAGGTGCAGCAGGTTTATTTTCTTTTTGCGCCACAGGAGCTTCTGCTTTTAGTGATTCTTTCGGAGTATTACCTCCAGTCTTCTCAGCTTCCAAAATTGAAGATATATCTTCCCCTTCTTCTCCTAAAATAGCCAATATTGAATCTACAGCAGCTGTTGTTCCTTTTTCTATTCCGATATGTAATAAAACACCATCTTGAAAAGATTCAAATTCCATGGTGGCTTTATCTGTTTCAATTTCAGCTAAAACTTCACCTGATTCAACTTGGTCTCCAATTTTTTTATGCCATTCTGCTACCACACCCTCGGTCATGGTATCACTTAATTTTGGCATTCTTACAACTTCAGCCATTTTTATATGATTGTTTTAAGTTCTTAATTAATCCATTACAAAAGGGTAATCCTCTTGCATATAAACATCTTTGTATAATTCGCTAGCATCAGGTAATGGAGATTCTTCTGCAAATTTTACTGATTCCTCAACTTGTGCTTTTACCCGATTTCCAATTTCTTTAATTTGAGCTTCTGTAGCATATTTATTCTCATAAATAGTATTCAATACAGAAGTTAATGGGTCCTGATCTTTGTATTTAGCAACCTCATCTTTACTTCTATACTTTTGAGGATCGCTCATAGAATGACCTTTATATCTGTAGGTTCTAATATCTAATAAGGTTGGACCGTCGCCTTTTCTAGCTCTTTCAGCAGCATTTTCAATGGCAATATGAACATCTTCACATCTCATTCCATTTACCACTTCGCTTGGCATTCCGTAAGAAAGCCCTAAGGTTGAAAGATCTGCCATATTAGTAGTTCTTTCAACAGAAGTACCCATAGCATAATTGTTATTTTCAATAATAAATATTACTGGTAATTTCCAATTCATGGCCATGTTGAAAGTTTCATGCAAGGCACCTTGTCTTACTGCACCATCTCCCATTGAGCATAAAACAACATTTTTGGTTTTGTTATACTTTTCTGCAAAAGCAATACCTGCGCCCATTGGGATTTGAGCTCCAACAATACCATGACCTCCCATAAAGTTTATGGTTTTGTCAAACATATGCATGGAACCACCTTTGCCTTTTGAGCAGCCTGTAGCTTTTCCATAAAGTTCGGCCATTACATATTTTGGATCCATTCCAAACCCAAGAGGATGAGCATGATCTCTATATGCTGTGATGTGTTTATCTTCTTTTTTTACTGCAGATGCAGCACCAGCAACAATGGCTTCTTGCCCAATATAAAGGTGGCAAAAGCCTCCAAATTTTTGCATTGTATATAGTTGCCCTGCCTTTTCTTCGAATCTTCGCATTAACAGCATTGATTCATACCACTTTAAATAAGTTTCTTTCGAGAACTTTTCTTTTTTCTTGGTAACTGTATTTGATTTAGCCATGTAAAAAATCAGTTTTATAAAATAAGGGTCGCAAAATTAAGATAAAACAACCATGAATAAAACCCTAAAGCAAAGGAGATGTTTAACTGCCTTTAACGGCTTTTGAATTGAAAAAAAATGGCAACAAATCCTTTACAGAATTTACGATATAAACTTCATCATCATCATTGGTTAAAATAATTCTAATATCTTGTTTATCAAGAAGTTCATATTCTATCAAAGCCTGGCGACAAGAGCCACATGGAGCTACAGCATCAACCACTTTTGCCTTTTCACTTTTTGCAGCAATGGCAATAGTTAAAATTTTTTCTTTTGGAAAATTTGATTTTGCCGAAAATGCAGCTACTCTTTCAGCACAAAGTCCTGATGGATAAGCAATATTTTCTTGGTTGGTTCCGGTAATTATTTGATTGTTTGAAAGTAATAAGGCAGCTCCAACATGAAATCCGCTATAAACAGCATAAGCATTTTGGGTGGCTTCAATAGCAAGGTTTACCAAATCTTGGTCTGGTTTATTTAGTTCAGTTATTGATTTGAACTTAGTTAAAGTTACCTTATGTTCTATTTTTTCCATTTTACCGGATTAGTAAAGCAACGGCATGCGCTTGAATTCCTCTTTCTTCGCCAACAAATCCCAGTTTTTCTGAAGTTGTTGCTTTTATTGATAATTCTGAAGAGTCTATTTTTAAAATTGGCGCCAAAACAGCTTTCATCGTATCTATGTGAGGGTTAATTTTAGGAGTTTCTAAAATTAAGGTTGAGTCTACATTATTAATTTTCCAACCATCTTGCTCAATAATTTCAACAACCTTAGAGAGTAAAATTTTGCTATCTATATTTTTAAACTCTTGGGCTGTATTGGGAAAGTAAAATCCTATATCTTTTTTTCCCGCCGCTCCTAAAAGTGCATCACAAATGGCATGTAATAAAACATCAGCATCTGAATGACCAACAGCTCCTTTTATAGATTCTAATAAAATGCCCCCAACATATAAAGGATATCCCTCAGCTAATTGATGAACATCATAACCTAATCCTACTCTAAGTTTCATTAATTAACCGCTTCATTTTCGTTTTGAGCTTTAAATGCATCAAAATCGAAAGTAAGTGTAAACCTCAAGGTATTTTGAAGAGGTGAGTTTTGAACGATATTTTGAGAATTAAAGTACGCAGGTATTAAATAGGTAAAGTCTAATGCGAAAACATTATATCTTAAACCTGCACCTAAACTAAAAAATTTACGATTTCCTTTGGTAACATGTTCGGTAAAGTAACCTGCTCTTACAGCAAATTGGTCATCATACCAATATTCCATTCCTAAACCCAAGGTAAACTCTCTCATTTCTTCTCTAAAAACACTTCCAGGATCTACTTGATATGTTCCATCTGGGTTTTCGATTGGATTTCCGGCAGCGTCTCTTAAAATTACACCTGGCGCATCTGTAAATGACCCAAAAATTCCGTTGGCAGTTCCTCTATCAGGATCTGCTCCTGCGCCAAAAACGTAATTTCCATCAGCTCCAATAACAATAGCATTATTAGAATCTCTTTTATAAACTGGAGGAGTTGGCACTAAAAGTTTGTTGATATCGAAAGAAAAAGTTAAAGAATTGTAATCATCTAAATCTACAGTTGCTCTAGAACCCAACTTCATATTATGAGGAATAAAGTCTCTTTTGGCAGTATTAGAGTAGGCCATTTTTGCCCCAATATTAGAGAAGTTAAATCCAAAAGCTGTTGTTAAATCTTTTCCTCCAACGCTCATATCATCATTCTCATAGTAACCTGATAAATCAAAGGCTACAGATTGGCCTGGCTTGGTATCTGCTCCAACCACATTAACCCCTCCTGTTAGATTAGAGTAAACATATCTTAAGGCAACACCTCCTGAAAATCTTTCAGACAATTTTAGAGCATATGCTCCATCAATAGCAAATTCGTTAGGATTAAACTGACGAGTTTGCTGACCAAACTGATCGGTGAACTGAATATTTCCAAGTGAAAAATATCTTAATGATGTTCCAAAAGCTTGTCTATCGCTGATTTTTTTGTAAAATGACAAGTAAGAAAGGCTAATATCAGGAACCAAATTTCTTAACCACGGAGTGTAAGCCATGGAGACTCCCATGCTTTTTTCAGCGAAAGCTAATTTAGATGCATTCCAATGAATTGAATTTGCATCAGGTGAAGTTGCTGCTCCAATATCTCCCATAGAACCTCCTCTAGCATCTGGAGCTATCATTAAAAATGGAACTGCTGTTGTGATTGTATTTAATTGTAAATCGTTGTAATCGTTATCTTGACCAATAAGGTTTGATGATGTAGATACAATGTTTTGAGATTGAGCCAGATTAAAGGCAAAAACCGAACAAAAAACGAGAAGAATTTTTATTGTGCTTTTGAGCATTATTTTCATTTGTTTGGCAAATATAAATTAATTTAAAAGTTGTAGGTAAACGCATAGTTAAAAACCATATTGTTTGATTTTAGTTTAAAATTACTAAGCGCTGGTATTTCTCTATTGATTTGCCTGTTGGTGTTTTAACTGAAACTTTGTAAACATAAACACCGCGACCAATCTCGTCTCCAAATTCATCTTTGCCATTCCAACCAATAGGTCCAGCTCTAAATCCTTCAGAATAGTAAAATCCATCTATAGTTTTTACAAGTTTACCTGAAACTGTAAAAACCTGTAACCTTACCTGCAGACTTTGACCCGGTTGGTTGTGATCAAAATAAAATGAGGTGTTTGTTGTAAATGGGTTTGGATAGTTTAGTAAATTTTCTATTTCTAAGTCTTGATTTTTAGCAACAATAAACTCTAATTCTGCCTCACCAGAATTATTGTGAACGTCCCAAGCTTTTAACTTTAAAGTATGTCTTCCTTCTGCTAATTCGGGCAATTGATAATTAATTGTGCCACTTTGATAGGAGTTTAAATTTGATTCGTAAAAATCATTTAATACCATAGCATTTGCTGTATTTTCATCCAATACCGCAACAATGTCATGACCTAAACCTGTACCAACAGTATTAATTCCGTTTTCATCAAAAAGATTGGCTCTTAGAATAGGATTCTCATTTGTTAAGCCTCCAAAAACAAACCTCTCATCATTTAGAAATAATTCAATATCGGGTCCTT
>JABAYK010000020.1:0-15671 GCA_018609045.1 Flavobacteriales bacterium | reverse complement strand
CCTTTTTCATCAGCAACAATATTTTTTCCTATACCTCCAATTTGATGAGCTTCGTAAACTCCATTAGCGTCAATTTCTAAATTATCTGCATAAAAGGAAATTTTTCCTGCGCCAAATTCAATATCTATATCTTTTGGTACTACAAACGAAAATTCAAATTCACCATTTTTTACGGATGCTTTACCTTTAAAAATTACTTGATTTTGATCATTGTATTTAAAAACTCCTCTTCCATCATTATTCAGGGTTCCAACAACTTCTTTTTTTCCATAAACTGTTGGATAAACTATTCCTTGAAAATCGGTTAGCTTTCGATCACTATTATTGGCTACGAATCCCTTGACTGTAACTTTTTCTAAAGCCCTCATACTATCTGGAACTTCAGTTGCAAAAACTTTTAATTTTGGGTATGCTAGTTTAATGGCTGGATCTCCGATTAATGAAAAACATCTCGAATTTACACTAGTGGGTCCGTTAAACTTTGTGAATTGATTCAAATCGCCTAACCGAGGGAACCTGCCATTAGGTTTTTCGTAGGCAATGTTGTTAAACTGTTTTGATAAATCGAAGTTTGGCTGAGAAAACACTAATCTAGTAGTTGTTAATAATCCTATTCCCCCGCCATCAGGATTTAAAAAAACATATTCTCCTGCTGACGTTCTAGATGGATCATCGAACCTAGTAAACTCGCAGGTTGCTGTAACAAAAAGTGGTAATTTATTTTTATTGTTCCATTTGTTGATATCTGGAACTTCTAAAACTCTTTCGTGAGACCAGCCTAATTCACCTCCGTGGCCGATGTAATTCATTATTAATGCTCCGTTTGTTACCCTTTGATTAATGGCGTTTTTCACCTCTGGGTATCTTTTCCCACCAGGAGTTGACTCTTGTTTATAAGCATCGAAATAAATTTTTTCTAGATGGTAATCGGTATAAGTAGTATCTATAAATTCTGCTAATTGATCTGATTGATACATGTGAATTAGGCTTACAATTCC
The DNA here is from genome assembly GCA_018609045.1 of Flavobacteriales bacterium. Lineage (GTDB taxonomy): Bacteria > Bacteroidota > Bacteroidia > Flavobacteriales_G > Salibacteraceae > JAAZVO01. The sequence goes on along the minus strand of JABAYK010000020.1, from coordinate 14,673 downwards.
GTCTTCATCATCAGCCACAAAGCTTACAATATTTCGCCACGCTCCAAAAGTTGATTTATTGTAATAACCTTTTGTTTTCGAAACAGCATTTCTTGCTTCCTCTTTGTTTTTCACAGGAAACCTTCCAATACCGATATCAACTAAGTCTGTAATACTTTCTCCTTCTGACAAATCTAACAACCCAAAATAATCATCAGAAACATAACTATTTGTTGGCGCAGTAGAATTTCTGCTCTGATAAGCAGGAACAAAATTAGAATTAGATGCTGATTTGGTTTTAAAATCGTAAGAGGCATCGCCAAATAGCAAAAGGTATTTTGGTAGCTGAGTAGAGTCTGCTCCTGCTCTTTCATAAAACATTCTTACAAAATCTTTAATTGCAGTGATATCTTGCTTTCCACTTGAAAACTCATTGTAAATATCTTGAACAATTGCAGTGTTTACAGTTAATGTATCTTCTACCCTATGAAACTCTGCCAAATCTTCTGCATAGGCTAAAAAATCGGGATGTGTAACAATAATCATATCTGCTTGAGGCAGTGAATGTAGATTTTGATTTTTTATTTTACCAACAACTCTCTGGGGCTTAATGGCATCTTGAACTTTAAAAGCAACAAACTGGTGCAGTTCATCTGTTTTGCTTGAAAAATAATATTTACCTCCACTATATCTTCCTTGCTTTTGAATTACATTTTGATGATTGGTTACTTCCCAAACTAAAATATTTTGGGGTGGTGAGGAAATTTCAAATTCAACAACCCCTGAATTTAGGGAATTAATATCTCTAAAAAACAATGAACTTCCATTATAAACTAGATTCCTTCTAACTTGAACTTCAATAAAATCAACCCAAGCTACAGCTGTGGAAACTGCTTTATTTAAGGTTAGGTTAATTCCTAAACTAGAAGAGTTAGGCTTAAATTCTAAGTCAACAAAATCATAGGAAACATATGGCAAATCGTAACCTTGAGAAACTTCTGGAAATGATTTTTGTGTTGTAAAACTTGTATTTGAAACAGATAAATCAATGCTGCTCCTAGCGCTTAATGACCTTACCCCAATTGCTGCATCTAATCTAGCATTGGCGTTAACATCAATATTAGGGAACTGAAAATTAAAAGTTAATGTTGGTGTAGAGCCTAATTGTTCTCCAAACCAAACTCTACCAGATTTTATTAGGTTAATTAAATCTCTTTCGTAAAACTGGTAATCGTCAAAAGTTTTAACCTTAGGGGCAGTTTGTTCAGATGAATTTTGAAAAGAAATATTCTTTTGAGAACCCACAGAATAATCTGTTGAAACAAAATAATATGTGGTATCAGAGTACAAATTCCACGTATGTTTAAACTCGTTATTAGTTAACGCCCATGTATGAGGACTTTGGCCATAAAAAAGAATTTCGTCTTCTTCATCAAACTTACCATCTTCCCCACCTATAACCCTAACAGAAATCTCTTCCAAATCATCAATTCTGTCACCACCATTATTTGAATCTAACATCGAACCGCCATTTCCAAAAATTCGGATTGAATTCGGATTAACAGAGTTTACCTCAATACCCAAAGATTGCAAGAATTGCCTGTCTAACTTATAAACAGCATCTTGAGTAACACCAAACTTATACCAGGAACCTGAGCTCAAAACACTATTTTGAGCAAATGAAGTTGCTGACCTTGGTGTAGATTTTTTATTTTTAATTTGACTAGATTCAAACCTAAACTCAAAATCTGTAAGAAAATAAAATTTTCCATTTGGTGATTTTCTTACTAGTTTAACTGAATAATTTAAAAATGATTTTTTCTTTAAAAAAAAAACATTTGCAGAAGCAATGTAGTTTTCAGATACTCCAACTAAAGATATTGAACTTGATAAATCTGCCGGAATTTCAATTTCATTTATCACATCAATAAATACTTCTGGGTTAGAAATAGCAGCATTTATAGGAATTTTTTTAGTGTAAAAAGGAGAATAATTTCGCTCCGGAAAAAAAATACACTCCTCACAGGATATTAAAACTTCCTTTGACCTATCAAAAATTTCAATAGGATTACTGTAAAAATTTAAGCCTCCTATTTTTATTTTTTGCGTCTGTTCTTGAGCAAGTAAATTAGTGATTGAAAAAATACTAATCAGAAAAAAAAATAATCTCATATGGTACAAAACAGTTACCTAAATTTGTTGTTCGGCATTCGAAAACGCAAATTAACTAATCATATTGTAAAATTCAGGTTAAATTAATTTTCAAATGGCCATTTAAAATATTTCGTATAATTGCGAGTTCTAAATTGGAGCATGAGGGTTTCACGAATTTTTAAGTTACTTTTTATCAGCACTTTAGCTGCATTCACCTTATCTACAGGTAAGGCGCAAGACCCTATATTTTCACAATTTTACGCCAACCCCTTGTATTTGAACCCTGCATTAACAGGAGTTGACAGGTGCCCAAGGTTTATTATGAACTATAGAAATCAATGGCCCTCAATACCTGGTCAGTTTGTAACTTATGCTGCTTCTTATGACCAACATGTTGATGCAATAAGCGGCGGTTTAGGAGGCACTGTAATGGTTGATGAAGCTGGCAATGGCATCTTAAGAAACATTAATGCTAGCGCAATGTATTCTTATGATTTGCCTGTGAACAGATACTTTTCAATCCGAGCGGGGTTTCAAGCAACATATTTCCAAAAATCCATTGATTGGAGTCAATTAACTTTTGGCGACCAAATAGACCCTAGATATGGGTTTATCTACAACACAAACGAAATTCCTATTGAAAACAATGTTAATGGTGTAGATTTTTCTTCAGGAATAGTTGGCTATACCAAAACTTTTTATGGAGGGTTCGCAGTTCACCATATTACTCAACCAGATGAAAAATTTTTAACAACAGGAGAAAGTTTATTGCCAAGAAAATTTACTGCTCATGCAGGATTTTACCTTCCTTACAACAAAAGATACCCTGATGAGGGTTATTTTTCTCCAAACATTATGTTTAAACAACAAGGAAATGAATTTAGCACAAACCCAAATGCAAGACAGACTTTCTTAGGTTTTTATACGAAAAAAGGTCCTTTGGTTGGTGGACTTTGGTACAGGTTCAATGATGCTATGGTAGCAGTGCTAGGAATACAAACCGAGTATATTAGATTTGGGTACAGTTACGATATTACAATTTCAGATTTAACCAATGCAACAGGTGGGGCACATGAAATTTCTGTAGCACTTAACTTTGACTGTCCGCCAAAAAGAAGGAAATTTAGACCTCTAAATTGTCCTAAATTTTAATACATAATAATTAAATAGTATTTTCGTTCGAATTTACAAACACTCTAACTATGAGGAATCTATCAAAAATAATCGCTGTAATGGTTTTAGCTACCCTAGTTTCTTGCGGGTATGAGCAATCAGCTATTACAGGATGGAACTACAATGATTCTAGAAATGGTGGTTTTCAAAAAGTTCCATTCCTGGATCAAGAAACCGGTCCAAACTTAGTTTTAATTGAAGGTGGAACCTTCGCTATGGGTCGGGTTATTGACGATGTTCAATACGAATGGCACAATGTTCCAAGAAGAGTAACTGTATCATCTTTTTATATGGATGAAACAGAAATAACCAACATGCATTGGTTGGAATATTTGTATTGGTTGAATAGAATTTTTGGGTTAGATTACCCTGAAGTTGTAAAAAAAGCATTACCTGATACATTAGTTTGGAGAAGGAAACTTTCTTACAATGAACCTTATGTAGACTATTACTTAAGACATCCAGCTTATAGAGATTATCCTGTAGTAGGAATTAACTGGCTACAAGCCAATGATTTTTGCCAATGGAGAACCGATAGGGTAAATGAGTACATTTTGATTAGAGAAGGTGTTTTAGAGCATTATGTAAATCAAATTGCAGAAGACAACTTTAACACTGAGGCCTATTTAGCCGGTCAATACGAAAGTGGTAAAAAAATAGAAGGAGTTCAAGATTTAAATCCAAATGGTTCAGGATTTAGAAGAGTAAAAATGACCGATGGAATATTATTACCTAAATTCAGATTACCTACCGAAGCTGAATGGGAATATGCTGCTTACGGTTTAATTGGTAATTCACTTGGTGAAAGAGTTATTGAAAAAAGAATGTGGCCTTGGAATGGTCACCAAGTAAGAAACTCTGAAGAAAAACATATTGGTGAAATGCTTGCAAACTTTAAAAGAGGTCGTGGTGATAACATGGGTATTGCAGGAAAATTAAATGATAACGCCGATGTTACAAACCCTGTGTATGCTTATTGGCCTAATGATTACGGCTTGTACAATATGGCAGGTAACGTAAGCGAATGGGTTATGGATGTTTACAGACCATTATCTTTTGAAGATGCACAAGATTTTAGACCATTTAGAGGAAATGTCTTCAAAACAAAAGTAACCGATGAAGAAGGTTTTGTTGCTGAAAAAGATTCTTTAGGAAGGCTAAAATATAGAGATGTAACAGAAGAAGAAAACCAAGACAGAAGAAACTACCAAAGAGCTGATAACATTAATTTTCTTGATGGTGATTTAGAGTCTCATATTACCCAAAGCCATTGGCAAAATTTTGAGGGGGAAGATCCTGAATCTAATTCTATGTATGATTATGGCTCTAATACCTTAATAAACGATAGAGTTAGGGTTTACAAAGGTGGTTCTTGGAGAGATAGAGCCTATTGGATGAATCCAGGTACAAGAAGGTTCTTAGACGAAAAACAAAGAACTGCTTATATAGGATTTAGATGTGCCATGGATAGAGTTGGATCACCTAAAGGTTTAGGACAATAATAACTTCTTTTTGTTGAAGAAATTTTAAGCCCTTGAAGCAATTGCTTCAAGGGCTTTTTAAATTTATAAAATGAATAACTTATTGTCTATATTCTTAAAATCAGGTAAAATTTCCACCGACACTAGGAAAATTGAACGCGGAAGCATTTTTTTTGCTTTGAAGGGGCCAAATTTTAATGGGAATAAGTTTGCCGAAAAAGCAATTTCACTAGGTGCAATTGTAGCAGTAATTGATGAGCCAGAATATCAAAACGAGAATACAATTTTAGTTGATAATACTTTAAAAAGCCTTCAACAACTCGCCCATGATTATAGGAATTCAATTTCGGCAAAAGTAATTGGGTTAACAGGCTCTAACGGGAAAACCACCACCAAAGAACTATTAAGCAAAGCATTGGGCACTAAATTCAATGTTTTTTCAACTCCAGGAAACTTCAATAATCATATTGGAGTTCCGCTAACACTTTTAAGCATTCCTCAAAATACCGATTTTGCCATAATTGAAATGGGAGATAACAAACCTGGCGATATAAAAGAGCTTTGTGAAATTGCCTGCCCTGACTTAGGATTTATTACCAACATTGGGAAAGACCATATTGAAGGTTATGGAACAATGGAAGGAAACATCGCAACAAAAAAGGAGCTTGTTGATTACCTTGACCAAAACAATAGGTTATTTATTTATTCTTCAGATTCTGAAAATGTTCCAAACCTAGCTATTGGAATTAAGAAAAGCTTGGAAATAAATAATTATTTATCAAGTTACAATTTTAAGCAGTTGCCCTCAAACCCTTTTGTAACATATGAGATAGGCGAAAACTTTTATGAAACAAATCTTGTAGGAGATTATAATTTTGAAAACATTAAATTTTCAATTGCAATTAGCCACTATTTAGAAGTAGAGCTACCAACTTCAAATAAAGCGATTTGCTCATATTTACCTGTAAATAATAGATCTCAATTTATTAAAACATCTTATAATGAAGTAATTTTAGATGCTTACAATGCAAACCCTTCCTCTGTAGAAAACGCTTTAAAAAGTTTTTTAAAAATAACATCAGATTTGCCAAAGGTTGCAATTCTTGGAGACATGTTAGAACTTGGTAATATTTCCAAGGAAGAGCATTTAAATGTGCTTAATAAACTGGACAACCAAAATGATGTAAAACCCTTTTTTGTGGGGTCAATATATTTTCAATTTAAGGATAAATTCAATTATACCTTTTTTGATAACACAGAAGATGCTAATAATTACTTCAAAATAAACACCATAAAAAAAGCCCTTGTTTTATTCAAGGGCTCTAGGGGAATTGCTTTAGAAAAACTACTTGAAAATTTTTAGTCTTTTAAAATAGTTCTAGATATTACAATTTTTTGAACCTCTGTAGTTCCTTCGTAAATCTGAGTAATTTTTGCGTCTCTCATTAATCTTTCAACGTGGTATTCTTTTACGAATCCATAACCTCCATGAATTTGAACTGCTTCTACTGTAGTTTTCATAGCAACTTCTGAAGCGAAAAACTTAGCCATAGAACTAGCTAAAGCGTAATCTTTTTTCTGGTCTTTTAGCCAAGCTGCTTTATAAACTAATAATCTTGCGGCTTCAATTTCTGTTGCCATATCGGCTAGTTTAAATTGAATTGCTTGGTGTTTCGAAATTTCTTTTCCGAATGCTTTTCTTTCTTTTGAATATGCTAAGGCCAATTCGTAGGCACCTTGAGCAATTCCAAGAGCTTGAGCGGCGATTCCAATTCTACCACCTTCTAAGGTTTTCATAGCGAATTTAAACCCAAAGCCATCTTCACCAATTCTATTTTCCTTTGGAACTTTAACATCTTGAAACATCAAAGTATGTGTATCTGAGGCTCTAATACCAAGTTTATTTTCTTTTGCCCCAATAATAAAACCTTCCATGCCTCGCTCAACAATTAAAGCATTAATGCCTTTATGTCCTTTTTCAGGATCAGTTTGAGCCATTACAATGTAGTAATCGGCGTGTCCACCATTGGTAATCCAGTTTTTTGTGCCATTTAAAAGGTAATAATCCCCTTTATCTTCTGCTGTAGTTTTTTGGGATGTAGCATCAGAACCAGCTTCCGGTTCAGACAAACAAAATGCACCTAATTTCTCCCCTTTGGCTAGTCCTATTAAAAATCTCTGTTTTTGATCTTCGTTTCCATAACTTTCAAGTCCATAACAAACCAAGGAATTATTTACAGAAACTGCCACCGAACTGCTTGAATCAACTTTCGAAAATTCTTCCATAGCAATTGCATAAGATAGGGTATCCATACCTCCTCCGCCATATTCTGGCTTCACCATCATTCCCATAAAGCCAAGCTCACCAAGTTGCCTTATTTGTTCCTCAGGCCAAATTTGATTTTCATCCCTTTCAATTACACCTGGTTTCAAAACACTCTCGGTAAAGTCTCTAGCAGCTTCTCTTACTGCCATCTGCTCTTCGGTTAACTCAAACAACATAGTAATAGATTTAAATTAATTTACAAAAGTAGTTGTAAAATTTACTTTTAACTGTTGTTCAACACCTAATTTAGCGGTAATGTTTTTAATGACTAAAATTATTTTGGGTATTATGTCAGGTTCATCTTTAGATGGGTTAGATATAGGGGCGTTTAAATTTAATTTCTCAAAAAATGTGTGGGCTTTTGAAATTATTGCATTTAAAACTTTCGCCATTCATGAAAAATTAAAATCGCAATTAATTATTGCAGACAAACTTGAAAAAACAGAGCTAAATGAGCTTGATATTTTATACGGAAAATTTATTTCAGAATGTATTATTGAGTTTACAAATGAGCATAATTTAAACCCAGAATTAATCGGAGTTCATGGGCATACTGTTTTTCATGAGCCCAAAAAAGGCTTTTCACTTCAGTTAGGTAATGGAAAAGTAATAGCAGAAAAAACAAAAATTACTACAGTCTCCGATTTTAGAAATGAAGATATTCAAAAAGGTGGACAAGGTGCTCCTTTAGTGCCAATAGGAGATAATCTTCTTTTTAAAGATTATGATGCTTGCATTAACCTTGGAGGAATTGCAAACGTTACTCTTAAAGAATCTAAAGTAGCATTTGATATTTATTACTGTAATCGAGCTTTAAATTACCTTGCTAACAAATTGGGATTCGAGTATGATAAAAACGGATCCCTTTCCCGAAAAGGAAAAAATAACAAAGAGCTGCTTATTGAATTAAACAGAATAAAATATTTAAAGTTAAAGGGCCCGAAATCCCTAAATAATCAAGATTTTGAAAAATTTTTAATCCCGATTTTTAACCAATTTAAAAATGACAAAACCGAGAATTTATTAAGAACCTACATTGAGTTTTTAGCTGATTTAATTGCATTTAGTGCAACAAATTGCAAAAACATTTTAGTTACAGGAGGTGGTGCGCATAATTCATTTTTCATGGAAATTCTTCGTAAAAAAACAAATTCAACCACCAAGGTTCCTGAACCAATAATTACAGATTCTAAAGAAGCCTTAATTTTTGCTTTTATGGCATTCTTAAAAAAAGAAGGCAAAACCAATATAATATCCTATTATACAGGAGCATACAGTGATTCTTCAGCTGGAAAAGTAGATTTTCCTAAAGGTTGATATTATATTGAGGTTTTTTTCTTTTCGGGGGAGCAAAAAACTTACTTTTGCCGCCTTGTTAAATCCTGAAAATCCATAATGCATGAAAGATTTACTCGAAAAATTTGAGAATAAATCTCCTGAAATTGTTTTTGAATGGTCTGATACCGAAACAGAAGCAAAAGGATGGGTTGTAATTAACTCTCTTAGAGGAGGCGCTGCTGGCGGCGGAACAAGAATGAGGCTTGGACTAGACAAAAGAGAAGTAGAATCTTTAGCCAAAACAATGGAAGTAAAGTTTACTGTTGCCGGCCCACCTATTGGGGGAGCAAAATCAGGAATTAACTTTAATCCAGCAGACCCAAGAAAAAAAGGCGTGTTAGAAAGATGGTACAAGGCCATTACACCACTCCTTAAAAATTATTATGGTACAGGTGGAGATTTAAACGTTGATGAGATTCATGAAGTAATTCCAATTACAGAATCATGCGGTGTTTGGCACCCACAAGAAGGTGTACTAACGGGACATTACAACCCAACTGAGCCCCAAAAAATAAAAAAAATAGGTCAGCTTAGAAATGGAGTTGTAAAGGTTATTGAAAACCCAAACTTCTCGCCTGATGTAAAAAGGAAATTCACAATTGCTGATATGATTACAGGCTATGGTGTGGCCGAATCTGTTAAACATTATTACAAAGTTTACGGTGGTAAATTAGAGGGCAAAAGAGTTATTGTGCAAGGTTGGGGAAATGTTGGTTCTTCAGCAGCTTATTTTTTAGCTAAAGATGGAGCAAGTATTGTTGGAATTATCGACCGAGAAGGTGGCTTGATAAAAGAGGATGGTTTTTCGTTTGAGGAAATACGCCAACTCTTTTTGCATAAGGAAGGAAATAAATTAATCAATCAGGATATGCTTTCTTTTGAGGAAGTAAATTCAAAAATATGGGATGTAAAATCTGAGGTATTTTTGCCTTGTGCAGCTTCAAGACTTATTACCCAAGATCAAACAGATAGAATGATAAAAGCCGGTTTAGATGTTGTTTCTGCTGGCGCAAATGTTCCTTTTGCTGATCCTGAAATATTTTTTGGTCCTATTGCAGATTATACAGACAATCATGTAAGTGTAATACCAGATTTTATTTCAAATTGCGGTATGGCAAGAGTATTTGGCTATTTAATGCAAGATAATATTGAATTAACAGATGAGGCAATCTTCTCTGATACTTCAAATACAATTCTTCAAGCCATCGAAAGAACTTACCAAACAAAAAACTCAAAAACTGGTATTGCAAAAACAGCTTTTGAATTAGCCTTAAAACAATTATTATAACCTCATTTTTATTTCGCTATGTACATTTTAATGGTCGTTGTGTTTGTAATTGGGTACTTTGCCATTGCCTTAGAACACAACATAAAAGTAGATAAAGCTGCATCTGCTCTATTTATTGGAGCTGCCACTTGGACAGTTTATGTTTTTGGTGCCGACACAATTTTAAACGTTGACCTCTCCCTTTCAGTTAACGAAATTCTAAAAAACGGTACACCTCTTCTCACCAACTTAAAAGCTTATTTCTTAGAAAATAAAAGCTACGAGTCACTAGGAGATACAAGTATCTTAAATCACTTTATTGTTCATGAGTTAGAGCATCATTTGGTAGAAATTTCCGAAATACTCTTCTTCCTTTTAGGAGCAATGACTATTGTAGAGCTTATCGACGCTCATGAAGGATTTTCGGTTATTACCAAAAAAATAAAAACCACCAAAAAGGTTACCCTTATTTGGTTGTTATGCTCAATTGCCTTTTTCTTTTCTGCTGTTTTAGATAACCTTACTACAGCCATTGTAATGAGTGCGCTGCTTAAAAAATTAATTAATGACAAAAAAGACATCTGGCTTTTTGGAGGCATGATTGTTATTGCCGCAAATGCTGGTGGGGCTTGGTCGCCAATTGGAGATGTAACAACTATTATGTTATGGATTGGAGGCCAAATTACCGCAGGAAACATCATTTTAAAGGTTATCGGCCCATCAATGATTTGTATGCTAGTTCCTCTTATTGTTTTCAGTTTTACACAAAAAGGTTATATCACTTCGCCTGAAAATACCGATGATGAAGATGATAATCCAATAACAGAAAAACAACGAAATATAATTTTTGCACTTGGAGTTGTAGCCTTATTATTTGTACCAGTTTTTAAAACTGTTACTCACCTCCCTCCTTTTATGGGTATTTTATTTGGGTTATCTGTTCTTTGGATTGTAACTGAAATAATGCATCGAGACAAAAGTTCTAGAGACAGAAAAGAATATTCTGTTATAGGTGTTTTAACCAAAATTGATGTTCCAAGTGTTTTATTCTTTTTAGGAATATTAGCTGCAGTTGCAAGCTTACAATCTGCGGGTCAGCTAAATCAATTGGCTTTATTTTTAGATAATTCTTTAGGCGATAATTTTGGTGTAGATGGAAAAATCTACGCTTTAAATATCATTATTGGTCTATTGTCTTCTATTGTTGATAATGTTCCTCTTGTGGCTGCCGCCATGGGAATGTACCCTTTAACACTTTATTTCCAAGACCATGTTTTTTGGGAGTTTTTAGCCTACTGTGCAGGAACTGGAGGAAGCTGTTTAATAATTGGTTCTGCTGCTGGGGTTGCCATGATGGGGATATTGAAAATAGACTTTGTTTGGTATCTAAAAAACATCTCTTGGTTAGCATTAATAGGCTATTTATCTGGAGCTGTATCCTTTATTTTATTTGCTTAATTCAAATTAACATTCTAGTGTGGAATTTTTGTTGAATTAAGCCAACAATTGCCCGTTGGTTAATGGATATTTGTTAATGGCGAAATATATCGCAATGCTAATTCGTTAATTATCAAAAATGATCAATTCAATTTTATTGCAAATAAACATGGCTCAAGGCAATGCCGAGGCCGCGGCTGAATCTGCTGAACAAATCCCTACAGAGGTAACCATTTCGGTATTAGAGTTAATTGCAGGTGGAGGCTGGTATATAATGGTTCCGCTAGGAATATTATCTGTTATTGCCATTTATATTTTTATTGAAAGGTTTCTGGCAATCAGAAAAGTAGACAAGGAAGATCCTACCTTTATGAATCAAATCAAAGATTTTATTATTGAAGGTAAAATTGATTCAGCCAAAAACTTATGTAAAGACACCATGAGTCCATTTGCCAAAATGATTGAAAAAGGAATTTTAAGAATTGGTAAGCCTCTTGGTGATATTACAACTGCAGTTGAAAATGTTGGTAAACTCGAAATTTACAAATTAGAAAAAAGCTTATCAACTTTGGCGACAATTGCTGGAGCTGCACCAATGATTGGTTTCTTAGGAACGGTAATAGGAATGATAAATACTTTTCACCAAATGTATACTGCCGGAAATAGCGTTGAAATAGACCAGCTTTCGGGAGGAATTATGCAGGCTATGGTAACAACAGCTGCTGGGTTGATAATTGGAATTATTGCTTACGTAGGTTATAATGTTTTGGTAGCTAGAGTAGAAAAAGTGGTTTACAAAATGGAATCTGCCACCATTGAATTTATGGACCTTTTGCAGGAGCCAGCTTAAAAATAACATTATGGGTATTAAAACCAGAAATAAAGTTGATGTATCATTTAGCATGTCTTCAATGACAGATATAGTGTTTTTATTGTTGATATTTTTCATCATTGCATCAACCCTGATAACACCCAATGCTTTAAATATTTTACTTCCTCAATCATCTCCCTCGAGGGCAAAAAAACAACCGGCAACTATTGAAGTTACAAGTGATGGCATTTATGCTTTGAATGGAGAAATAGTTAGTTTTAGTGAAATTGAGCCTAAATTAAAAGCTCAATTAAATAGCAAGGATGAAAATAATCAGGGAATAGTTTTGAAGGCAGATAAGAATGTGGCACTAGAATACGTTGTAAAGGTTATGGATATCGCAAATAAGAACCATTACAAAATGGTATTGGCAACTAAAGGAGGAAAATAAATTGGCAACCAAGCAATTCACATCAGAAGAAAGATATGGCATAATTGGAACAGTTTTGTTTCATGTTCTACTATTAATTGCTTTCTTGTTGCTTGGATTAACTAGCATGGATCCTCCACCTGATAATGGCGTTTTACTGAATTTTGGAACAAGTGATGTTGGCAGTGGAGAAATTCAACCAGATGAAAGTACTTCAAACCCAATAGTTCCTGAAAACCCTGATGAGGTTGATGCGGTGCCAGAAGAAGTTCAAGAAGTTACTGAAGAAGTAATAACCCAAGATGAAGTTGAAACTGTAAAAATTACCGAAGAAAAAGAGAAGGAAGAACCTGTTGAGGAAAAGCCCGAAATATCAGATCAATTAAAGCAAACACTAAGTAATGCTTTTAATAAGAAAACAAACTCAGGCAGCGAGGGAGATGATAATGTGGCAGGCGACAAAGGAAAAACAGAAGGAACAAAAGAAGGTACAGATTACGATGGCGAAGCTGGAGGCGGCGGAAACGGAATTAGCTACAATTTAGGAGGCAGAAAACACCTTTCACTTCCTCGCCCAATAGACAACTCGCAAGAAGATGGTATTGTAGTGGTTACTATTATTGTTGATAGAGCTGGAAATGTTATTAGCGCAACTCCTGGAGCTAGAGGCTCAACAACTACAAGTTCATCGCTTTTGAAAAAAGCCAAGGAAGCAGCTTTGAAGGCCAAATTTTCTGCCAACCCATCAGCTGCCGAAGAACAAAAAGGTACCATCAAATACGTTTTTCTATTAAAATAATGAAATACCAAGAGGTATTAGATTATTTATATGCCCAGCTTCCAATGTTTCAACGCATAGGAAAAAGTGCATTTAAAAAAGACCTCACCAATACAATTGCCCTTTGCAATATACTTGATAACCCACACAAAAAATTTACGAGTATTCATATTGCTGGCACCAATGGAAAGGGTTCTGTTTCTCATTTATTAGCTTCCGCTTTGCAAGAAAATGGATATAAAACAGGTTTATATACTTCGCCTCACCTTAAAGACTTTAGAGAAAGAATAAAAATTAATGGTGAAATAATATCAGAAAATACTGTTATTGATTTTGTAAATAAATTCAAAAATGAGTTTGAAAAGATAAAACCATCTTTTTTTGAATGGACAGTAGCGCTGGCTTTTTACCACTTCAACAACCAAAAAGTAGACATAGCAATTATAGAAACTGGCATGGGTGGACGACTTGACTCAACCAATGTGATAAACCCAATTATATCTGTAATAACAAATATTGGTTATGACCATACAGAGTTTTTAGGAGATACTTTAGAAAAAATTGCAGGAGAAAAAGCCGGAATAATAAAATTAAATACACCAATTGTAGTAGGAAGAAAACAAAATGAAACTACTAAGGTTTTTGTGCAAAAGGCTAAAGAATTAAAAGCTTCATTATTTTTTGCTCAAGATATGGAATCACCATTGTTAAAAACAGATTTGCAAGGTGGTTACCAAAAAGAAAACCTGCAAACAGCATTTGCAGCCTTAAAAATAATTCAACCTGAATTTAACATCGATTTAGACAAAGCTTTAGCAGGCTTTACTAAAGTTTATGCCAATACTAACTTTAGTGGAAGATGGCAAACCATAAATAATAACCCAAAAACAATTTGCGATGTTGGCCACAACGAAGAAGGCATTAAGTGGGTTCTAGAAAATTTAAAATCAGAAAAATTCGAAAATCTGCATTTTGTTCTCGGCATGGTTAGCGATAAGGAACATGATAAAATATTAAACTTATTGCCCAAAAGTGCCCGATATTATTTCTGCAAACCAAATGTTCCAAGAGGCCTTGATGCTGAAATTCTAATTTCTAAAGCTAAAAATTTCAATTTGCAAGGAAATGTATACAAATCAGTAAAAAGCGCCTTAAAAGCTGCCCAATCAAACGCAATGCAAAACGATTTGGTTTTAGTTGGTGGAAGCACCTTTGTTGTTGCTGAGGCTTTGTAACAAAACTAGAAAAATTTCGGGTAAAAAAAAACCTCGCTAAAAGCAAGGTTTAAATTTTAAGTGGGAACTACTGGATTCGAACCAGTGACCCCCTGCTTGTAAGGCAGGTGCTCTGAACCAACTGAGCTAAGCTCCCTAAATTGGGGATGCAAATGTAAAAGTAATTTTGTAAAAAACAATAATTATTTTTTATTACCCAAAAATAATTAACCCAAAAACTACAACAAGTGCAATACATGCATAAACAATGGCAAATTCTTTTGC
>JABAYK010000072.1 GCA_018609045.1 Flavobacteriales bacterium | reverse complement strand
TTGCCAAACTCAACATGGGAATGTCGTGTTTTACTGACTTGAACTTTTTGGTAATGTCTCCGCCTACTCTTTTGGTGGGTGAGTTTTCGTCGGCTAATGCGTGGTTTTCTTCTTCGAGTTGTTGGAGCCGTTTTAACTTCTGATCAAAATCATAATCCGACATAACTGAATTGTCCATCACATAATACTGATGATTTGCTTCGTTTAGTTCGTCGGTAAGTGCCTTAATTTCAGCTTCTACGCTTTCCATAATTCTCAAAATAATTGAGCTATGAAATTAGTATTTTTAGTTTTCTAAAACCTACAAATATGGCAATAAAGAAATACGAAAAAGAGGATATAAAAATTGTTTGGGAAAGCGAAAAATGCATTCATTCGGCAAATTGTGCAAAAGGATTGGCTTCAGTTTTTAAACCTCAAGAAAAACCTTGGATTCAACCAGAGGGTGCTACAAAACAAGCAATTATAGATCAAGTTATACAATGCCCATCTCGAGCGTTGAGTATTGAACGGTAATATTGCTCAAAAAAGGACTTCCCTTCAATTACATAGATGATTATAAGGTTACTATATAATTAGGGATTAATAGAATCATTTTTTACACCTAAAAATATGATGAAAGAAATGTGGGATTCGCGTTACGCGAATAAGGAATACGCCTACGGAATTGCGCCAAATAATTTTTTTAAAGCAGTACTTGATCAATTTAAACCTAATGGTAAATTGTTATTACCTGCTGAAGGTGAAGGGCGAAATGCAGTTTTCGCTGCAAAAATGGGCTTAGTGGTTTCTGCTTTTGATATTAGCACAGAAGGAAAAAGAAAAGCATTACAGTTGGCAGAGCAAGAAAACGTATCTATTAATTATTACGTGGGTGAGCTTTTTGACTTACCGCTAATAAATGAAAAGTTTGATATCGCTGCCCTAATTTACGCACACTTCCCACCTCCTTTATTATCGAAATATTACAAAAAAGTAGCGGAATTGCTAAATCCAGGTGGACTAATAATTTTAGAAGGCTTTAGCACTGGTCATATAGAGTTAAGGAAATTCAATCCTAACTTAGGCGGTCCTGACAAAGCTGAAATGCTGTTTTCGACTGAGTCGATACAACGGGACTTCCCGAATTTTGAAATCATTCAACTCGAAGAAATAACTGTGGACTTAAAAGAGGGTTTATACCACAATGGAAAAGGCAAAGTAAT
This sequence comes from Flavobacteriales bacterium, assembly GCA_018609045.1. Taxonomy (GTDB): domain Bacteria; phylum Bacteroidota; class Bacteroidia; order Flavobacteriales_G; family Salibacteraceae; genus JAAZVO01. The sequence goes on along the minus strand of JABAYK010000072.1, from coordinate 2,033 downwards.
TCGGTTTGTGGGCAAAAAAAGATTGTAGATTTTACGTTACGGAAGACTTGAATTTTAATCAATTTGTGCCTGTTTTTTCTGGTTTTCTAATAACCGAAGGTAGCAACACAAAAGTGAATCCTTAAAACTCAAGCATAAGATCAAGTCTAAAATTTAGCACAAACGATTTTAATCCTATTTTTTCGAATGTGGCTGTATTCGAAGAAATCGCAGCATCAGGCTTTTGTAAATTCCAAATAATCAGCTTTCCTTTTTTCTAATTCGTCAATTAACGCTTGCCGATCTGTTTTCAACCGAGTAATCAAATCGCTTTTTCGAACAAAAACCGACAAGTATTTGAAGGTTATCTGCAATTTGTAAAAGGAAACAAAATAATTGATTGTAAATAAACCTGCTGGGTATAAGCTAATTAAGAAAAATAAGCCCACAATATTATTAGTGTAACTAGCAATTGCCCACGTTTCCAGTCCATATATGATAAGAAATACAAAAAGCCCAACGGCAAGAGTTACAGCACCAACAAAATCTTCTCTAGCTTTTGCAGCTCTTGTTATGATTCCTGTCAATTTAAAAGGAATGAAATTGGTAATTAGTCCAAATAGAAAAAATGGAAAACCAATTAAGAAGTAGGCGAACTTCCTTATCACGTCTAGCTTAATTGAAGCTGATCGAATTTGTTTATCGCTTAATTGAGATTGTTCTAAATCGTCTAAATATGCCTTAATGTCTCGTTGAAATTTTATAAGAATAGCAGGTTCGTGCTGCGCAAAATGCTCAACTGCTTTTACAATATCTTGGGACAGTTTAAAATCTTGACTCCCCTTGGCTTCCTCCGAATTATCTTGTCTTAATGCGCTTCTATAAAGAGTTTCAATATTCTCAATTGTTTTTTCAAGTTCCTCATTTTCTATTACAATCATTTGAGCTTCTAGGTCTGATTTTATCCGCACCGTTAATTGAACAACTGCTTCTCTAGCGTCTTTTGTAAATGAGTCTTTATAATCGCTTACGATTATTGGTTTTCCAAAATTGACCAATACATCGCTTTTAAAAAGGTGCGGATTACTATAATTAAGGCCAACGGGAATTATTGTCAAACCCAACTTAAAATCGTGTTTTTCTTCAGCCCCCAAGGCTATTCTTGCGGTACCCGTTTTAATTTCTCTTAAGCGCCGTTCGGTTTTACTTACTCCTTCAGGGAAAATAAGTATGGTTTTGTTTTCTCCTAAATGATCGTAACATTTTTCAACAGTAGATGCGTTCTTATGCATTTGTCCAGGCGAATCCTCTGCTTTGTACACCGGAATCATATGCATTAGATTGAATACGGAACGCGCGAATTTGTTGCTAAAAATATCGCCACGAGCCAAAAAGTATAGAGGTCTTTTAATGAAAGCACCCAATAAAATAGGATCCATAAATGCACTTGGATGATTTGCCGCGAATATTACCGGTGTATTTTTAGGTGGCAAATCTTCCTTGCCATGTATTGTAATTGACCTAAAGTATGCCTTTGTGGTTAGCGTGAAGAGCAATTTTAGGGTTTTGTAGAGCATTAAATTTAGTTTCTGTTTACAAACGAAAAAGGAAAGATATAAGATTTGTTTTGCTTGACAATCTATTCTTTAAAAGCAACAATCACCTCATAGTTACAAAGGAGTTTCATCCTTTCCATCGTGACAGTCTTTGCGCATCTAATTGTGATTCTTTTCTGCTGCAAACGGATTCTTTAATATAAAACAACTAGTTCGTCCCTTCCAATACCATTTGTTTTGAGTTAGTTGAATGAAGCGAATTTGGAAGTAGGAACAATCTTACATACTCATCATAGCTGCCTTTGAAGATGATTGGTTTTAAGTGAATCTTAAGAATGAAACGAATCATATTTCAGCCATTCTCTTCATCTTTGCTATATGCGAAGATTAGTCGTAGAAGATGAAGAAGGTATTGCGGCGTTTCTAAAACAGGGATTGCTTGAAGAGTCTTATATGGTTGATGTAGCCAATGATGGGCAAAAGGGATTGCAGTTGGCC
>JABAYK010000078.1 GCA_018609045.1 Flavobacteriales bacterium | reverse complement strand
GTATCAGAAAACTCAACAGCTATTGAAGGCGCTCTTACTAAAGAAGCTGCAACTAGTGCTGAAGCAAAAGTCTCATATGCAAAATCATTACCCCATGCAGTTAAAGGTGTTCTTGGTACAATAAAGTTACCTCCAGAAGCAAAAAATTTATTAGACGCTTTGAAGGCTGATAAAATGGCAGCACTTAAAATGGGTGATTTTATTAAAGTATTACCAAAAATTCCAGAATACGTTAAAAGCGCCACAACAGTTGGCAAACTTATAGTTTCAGGAGCGAAAAGTAGGGATGTAAAAGGTGCTGATGATGCCACTGCTAAGCTAGGTGATCTTTAATTTAATTTTTAATGTTTGTATTATTTAACATAAAAAAAAAATTAATTAGTTTTCTACTCTTAGGTACTTTAGTTTTTTTTTTTAACTCAACTTCTTTTGCAGAAGTAAAATATGTAGAGACAAATGCAAAAGGTTCAGGAGAAACTTTTGAAATAGCTTTAAAAAAAGCATTCACAAGAGCAATCTCAAAAGTAAACGGTGTGAGTGTTGAGAGTGAATCTGTTTTAAAAACGATTGACAAAAGTGTTACAACTAACGAAGGATCTTCAGCTTCTTTAACACGAGATTTGCAACAAACTATTAATGAAAAAACAAAAGGTTCAATTAAAACCTTTGAAATTTTGAGTGAAACTAAGGATTCTAATGGGATATTCAATGTAGAAATCAAAGTTACTATAGCGAAATTTGCACTCTCTAAGACTGCAAAAAGAAAACGTATTGCAGTAGTCCCGTTTAGACTTAATGTTGGAAGAATTGAATTAGAAAATTTTTCACCTGATGATTTTAGGGAATTACTAAATCAAAAGTTCTCAACTTACCTGGTTCAAACAAGAAAATTTACTGTTTTGGATAGAGAGTTTGAAGAGGAAATTAAAGGTGAACTTTCTAATTTAGTAGAATCTGAAAATATTGATGATCAAGTAAAAATAGGTCAAGCTTTGTTTGCTGACTATATTGTTGTTGGTAGAGTTGATAACTTAGAGATAAAAGAAGTTGAAAAAAAATTTTTAACTTCTGAAAAAATAATTAAAAAAACAATGGGTGTATTAAATTTTAGCTATAGAATAATTGATGTTCCTACAAGGCAAATTAAATATTCATCTAGCGTTAATTTGGAAGTAAATTTAAAAAAGCAAAATCAACCTCTTGTTTATTTATCTGATATGACTGCTCAAAATGCTGGGGTAGAGGTTATGTATGCAATTTACCCAATATTAGTTGAAAAAATTGAGGGGGAGCTTCTATATCTTGGGCAAGGAGGAAATCAAATAAAATTAAATGATCAATATAGTTTATATGAACGGTCAGATGAAAAAATAAAAGATAGCTATACTGGAGAAACTTTAGGAAACGTAGAAACAAAAGTAGGTTTAGTTGAAATTGTAGATAGTAATTCAAAGTTTTCAGTTGCTAAAATAATTGAATTGAATCTTGACTTAGAAAGTAATTTTAAACCTAGAAAATATATGATAAAACCATTCAAAAGTGCTAAAAAGTTAAAACAAAATCAAGCTAAAGAAAAAATTGAGAAAAAAAAGAAAAAAATAGATGAAACTTATTAAATTCTACTTAACATTAATTTTGTGCTGCTTGCTTTCAGTAAACTCTTACGCTGAGGAAAATCCCGATTTAAATCCAGCATCTGCAGGAGGAGCTACATTTACTCCAAATGTTAGAAGTGATGTTGATAAGTTTTTAAAATCAAAAAATATGAAGCGAGGAAGAAATGTAAAAAAAAATGGGACACCTTACTTTGTATTTGTTGGTGATGGAGAAATATCTGCAAATAGAGATAATAAAATGATACATGACGCAAGATCTGCAGCTTTTAATGAAGCTTTTCTTGCGGCAAAAACAAATTATGTGAAATCATTAGGATTAGAAATCACTAGAGAACTATCATCTAAAACTTATGAAGATTTAATGCCTGATACAATGGCTGAAGATGCAATAAAAACAGCAGTAGGTACAGACACAAGTTCATTTGATAAATTAAAAAAATTAATCAGTGTTAAACTAGATAGCGCCCTTAAAGAAGAAGGTTATAATCCAGAGATGGCTGATGCGGATAAAGAAGCGATTAAAAAAAAGGTTTTGAGATCTAGAGAGATTACAAATCTTTTTACAGCTACGGCTCAATCTATGATAAGTGGGTTTCAAACTTATAAAATTTTTGAAAAATCCAATGCTGGTGAAAGAGGTGAAATTAGCGTTGTAACTCTGTGGAGTCCTAAATTAAACCAATTAGCTCAAGCTATTAAAGGTGGAAGCACAAATGTACCTAAAGGAACAGCTCAAAAACCAATTGAAGAGCAACTAAAACTCGATGATCCAAATTCATTATTAGCCTCTTTTGGTACAAAAATGTATGTAAATGAAAATGGAAACTTGGTTCTTGTATCTTATGGTCAAGCTTCACCATCTATTGAAAATGATCCAGGTGCTTTATCAACAGCTTGTGACATTGCTGAAAGTAGAGCTTATGAAAACATGGTTTCTTATGCAAGGGAACAAGTTATGTATGAGGAAATGCGTAAAGAAATTGATAAAGCCGAAACTTTCACGAAGGATGGCATGAAAGCATATGAAAGCACAAATGCAAGAGAAGTAAATAATTTGATTAACAGTAAAAGTAGCATGAGATTAAAAGGTCAATCGTTAATTGGATCTTATCCAATAACAAGTCCTAATTACAAATCTACAAGTTGTGTAGCAGTTACTCAATGGTCAGCAGAAGGTGTTGAGGCAGCTAACCAATCAAAAAATGAGATGAATTCAACCTCATCTTCATCAAGTTCTTCATCTAATCAAGGTGAGTTATCAACTACAACAGATGAAACTCCTAGCGACGATTTTTAATTACAAGCTAAGGGTAATTTACCATTAAACACATTGTAGTAGCTTTGAAGTTTACATTTTAAAATTCCCTCATTTTTTACTACAAAACACCCTCCTAAAAACATGTCATTTTCACTTAAGTAAAAATGATTACTAAGAAAGTTCAAATATATAGGTTTTTGAAAGTGATTTAGTTTATCAAGATTTACCGTAAAGCTATTTGCATCTTTTTTTATCTTAGTTTTTTTAAAGGATTGACCTTTGAGTTTGTAAATTACAAGATGTTTTTTTGAATTTTTTATACCAAAATTATAATTTGTATATCCATTTTCAATATGGCACCAAGAAGAAA
>JABAYK010000126.1 GCA_018609045.1 Flavobacteriales bacterium | reverse complement strand
GTAGTTAGTAGCTTCATTCGCTGTTATTTCGAGCGCTTCGCCAGCCACTCACGGGGCATTTTCTGTGCTTATCGTTGGACGTAAGCCTTCCATCTTTTAAGTAGACCACTGCCATCAAAAAATAAAGTGCATTTATCGTACACCTCATATGAACGTCCGTAGGCTGTAGTGGTATATCCATATGGATTAGAGTAAGCCTGCGAGTGTCCTTTAGTTCCATGTGATTGATGGTATTCCCATACCTCTAAATTGTCAGTACTTGATTTTCTCTGAGGAATACCAAATAGAATTAACATATCATCCTTGGTAGCTACTCCGATTAGCGGGTCTAGTTGCTCCTTATATTCGGTTAATCTTTCATTCACTTGGAGATGTGCGCACCCCGAAAAAATAAGAAGGATAAAAAATGCGATGACTGCGATAAAGGCTGATTTTTTCATTGATTTTTCGTATATGTTGTTCACGCCGTCTGGTTCTAACTCGTTTTCTTTCTGATGCTTTGAAATGCGGCAAAGGCTACAATCAAGCCAAAACCATGTAGGCCTAGGAACTTTGAAACACTATCAATGCTGTAGTATTCTTTTGGTTTAGATCCCCCCCAGAATCCAATGAAGTCTCCCAATGAGCTAGAGTGAATCCCACCAGAAGAAGCGATCATAGGGAAAATTAGAGCCATTCCCACGAGGTATGCGATTAATGCTGCGACAATGGCGACTATAATGCTGAGGGTCTTATTCATAATAAGGGATGCACAGGTTAAAACTGAACGATACTCTCTAGCTTTAATCAGTCGAAGTGGTTTCGCAGTCGCCTGCCGAGAGCGAATTGTCGACGGCATTAAACCCATCATGGTGAACAGTCGTTGCTGCCACAGAGATATCCTGACTTGATGCAGCTGGAATCTTACCCTTAGCAACTGCTTCTGGTGACTCAGGGCCATCATCTTCCTTGCTCGAAGGTTTTACGATTTTTGGAGCTTTCGGTTCCCAGTTTGTAAGGTGTTGAACAACTCCAGTGTAGAAACTGAGAGCCATCTGTTCCAACCTCTCAACAAATTTTATCCTTGAGGAAAAAGCTTTTCCAAAATCTTCAAAATGGATGACCCGAAGCTCACGGATTTCGCGCCCGTGGAGGTGCTCTAGGAGCCCTTCGAGCTGGCTGACCTGAGCTCTTTCTGCGACTCGCGCATTCTTGACCCATACTTCGATGAGTAGCCCCGATTCCACCATCTCATATAGCTCAGGATTCTTTTTATGGCATTGTGCAAGTTGACGACCAATCCATCCGAGCTGCCCTTTAATACCCATGGTGCTTGGGGGTATGATGCTAACGTTCATTTCGATGGTGCGTCGCTTAAAATGAGCTTCAATGACTAGATCAGAAACAGCGCCACGGATGCGATACTCAGATGAGAGAGTGCTCTTGTCGATCAGCTGCTTGGATTCTCCGTCAAGGCGACTCTGTAGATTCTTTCGGTACTTCTTAACGCCAGATTCAACCAATAACCCGAGATTACGGCTCAGAATTAGCGCAACATCCTGCTCTTCCTGATGCCAGCTCTCAACCGCTTCGGCGACTATTGGATCTTTGAGGCGTAGACGTGCGCCCGAATTGATCTGCTCGATGGCAGCACTCCAGCCTGGCTTCATTTGATTGAAGCCACTTGTGCCAGATTTCTTGTGCTCTAGGTAGCTGACCACCTCCTTCATCATGTGAACTTGGTCCTCGTCGCTAATGCTATAGTCCTTCTCGGCAAGTAGGATATGAGACAAGGTTAGCAAATAAGACCAGGAGAAGTGGTACAGCCCAACGCCTTTCGGGACCTTGACCTGTAATGGAGATTGGGTGGGAGCAGAAACAAATTGATTCGATAAAGTAACCAAGCGTGGGATTCCGTAAAACTTGGCGACTTGCAGATATCGCTCCACTTGCTCTTGCTCCAGCACTGATGTGCCGTTCTTCATCTCCCACAAGGCCGCATCCTTGATCTTTCCACCGCGCACCACGAGGATCAGTCCGTCTATTCGGCATTCAGGACACTCGGGGAAGGTGACTTCCGTGTAAGCATAAACCTGACCTCCTTGGGTCATCTTGAGATCCGAGGTCGTGAGCTTACGAAACTCTTCGATCAGCTTAATAGCAGAAAGGATCACGGACGTCAGAGCAACCTCATCACCTGGCTTGGCTACAGGTATTAGCCTCGCCCTACGCAAAGTTATAGAGCCGTTATTGATGCATGCATCGAAATCTTGCTTAGACGTGCCTATGAGTTTTGTGAGTTTTATCTCTTTCGCCATTTAATCTCCTTTGTTAAAAATAAAAGTCGTTATTCCTAACTAATAGATCAGCATATAGATCCTGCAATACCATTTTAGCGGCAGTGTAGCGAAGCCGTGCTGTCCATGGGGTGTCCAGCTATCCCAAAGGCTGTTATCCTTATTGACAAATAGACTGCATTAAAAAGAGTAATTTTTTAGTTAAAGTAGAAAAAGTCTCCTCACACTCAACCCGCTATACACAATGAAAACAATCAATACCTTATTACTTGCAGCTCTGGCTATTTACGGCTCTGGTTGCGCTTCATTAACCGAAGATGCTATGACTCCAGTAGCAATTTCACTCAGTGACGGATCAGATGGCAAATGTATCCTGCAAAACAAGCGTGGCGTTTGGCATGTTGAAATTCCAAGCACGACCTATATTCGTAAGTCGGATGATGGGTTGAGATATGATGTCACAACAACTGATGGGCGGAAGGCTGTTGGGATTATTCCTAGCACCATGGGCGCTAAGATCGTTGCAAGTGCCGTATTCTTAGATTTTGGTATTACTGATGCGATTACTGATAAGCATCGCAAGTATCCTGCGAGCTTCGTCATACCTATTAAGAAAGAGCTATAAGTTAGATGCGTTGTTCGAACTTATGATATTCGGCTAGGCGCAACACCCTTGAGCAATTCAAAAGTGACGTGCTGAGATTAGCAGCCTAGTCGTGTTACAGGGTCTGGAAATCTGAAATGTTTTTTTTCGAGGCTGGAGTATCTATTAGTGTAACTGCACACACGACGATCGCTCGACCCCCTCGACCCCTTGCCACTGTGTCCCTGCTGCTGTGGACCTGATGCTGGTGTGTCTGCTGCCTGATGTCCCTGCTGCTGTGTCTGCCGACAATCTGCCGCTCATCTGCCACTGGCGTGCCAGTAACATACTGTTAAAGGGGTGACTAATTAGGGGGGAATAGCGGGGCGGTGCTTTTT
>JABAYK010000073.1:21640-22119 GCA_018609045.1 Flavobacteriales bacterium | reverse complement strand
TCGAAAATAACTTGGGTATGTGCAGTAAAGCTGAAAAGAAGTGAAGCAATTAAATATAGCATAGTTTAAGTTTATGCTACATTAACAATTCAAAGGAGTAAGAGTTTAATCCTTATTCAGTAGCTACTTCATCTAAAATTACTCCTATTTCCATTACTAAAATAATTGGGTCAACAGGCATGTTGTGCTCAAGTGTATAGGTGTATTCACCTTTCTCCTCATAATTTTTATTAGGTTGAACCAAATGTTCACTATCCCAAATGTCGTAACCTGGCTCACCTAAATACTCTCCTTTATCAGAAATAACTTTTAAATCGTGGTTGTATTCCTGTACTTTTCCCGAAGGAGAAGTTTCAGTCATTTTAACCTTTAATACTTGAAATTGGTATCCATTTACATATCGAAAAGACAAGCTTAAATTGTAGTTTTTTGAAATATCCTCAACAGGAACTTTAAAGGTTCTTGTATCTTTTTTCAAC
>JABAYK010000073.1:21002-21630 GCA_018609045.1 Flavobacteriales bacterium | reverse complement strand
AACTTCAGGAGATAATTCTTGGTGTTCTATAAAAACTCGGCCATCAGGTTGGCAACTTATCAAAAATGAAATACAGAATAATATAAGAATTAATTTTTTCATGGTTTAATTATACAATAAAAATCTATTCTATTATCTAATTAGGGTGGCAGAGCCTTTAAACTCGTTTTCCAAAATGGAAACTACGTAAAAATATATGCCATCTGGTGCTTCTCTACCAACATTTGTTCTGCCGTTCCACGAAGTAACCAAACTATTTTCTGAAGAGTAAACCAATTGTCCCCACCTGTTAAACACCTGAATATTGGCACATTCTTGAAAGCCTAAAGGCAAATCAAATTCTAACCAATCGTTTTTGCCATCTCCATTTGGAGTGAAAATATTTGGAAATTCCACCGAGCTTAAAATACTGTCAATTATATTTTCTTGAAGAGATAAATTAGTAGTATCAACACAGTTATTCCCTGAATATGTAATAAGTTTAATTATAGGCTTTTCATTATTTGGATATTCAAAAAATAATTTTCTGCTTGAAATGCTGTCATTTTTTACATTCCAAATAAAACTTGAATAATCCCCCTGGTTGATTAGTTCGGCATCAACCATTGTAAATTCACATTTTGGATTT
>JABAYK010000073.1:0-20992 GCA_018609045.1 Flavobacteriales bacterium | reverse complement strand
ATGTTTTTTTTTTAATCAATTTTGATTCGTTTGTTGAGTTTCAATGATTGGGTCGATTAAAATATTAGCTTTTACAATTAAATCAAAGCTTTTAGAGCATCCAAAAGAATCTATTGTTTCTACCGAATAGTTGATTCCACTTTTAAAATTTAATGTAGGATTTTGAATTGTTGAATCAGAAAATAAAGCCCTGGGTTTCCAATTGAATTGTCTAGCATTTGGCCCTGTAATATAAACTAAAGAATCGCAAACTTCATAATTGTTATTATCAAAACCTACATAAGGTTTAAAGAAATTAACTTGAAAAGAATCTAAGCCAAAACAATTTGATTGGGTATCTATTTGGTAGATTTTGTATTTGATAATTGTGTCAGAAAGGTTGAAAATTTGGTTTTGGTTGTACTCATTCGTCAAACCAAAACTTGGTTCCCAATAAAATAAATCTGCAGCAGAGTTTGGTATGTTGAAAGTTGCCGAGTCAGATTCACAAAAATCTATTTTACTTGGAATTTTAGCCCCTTTAAACTGCGCAACATTAAATTCGGCTGAATCAATATCAGAACAGCCTGTTAAAGTATCTGTTGTAATAAGAAATAGTTTGGTTAAACCTGAATCTAAATATAAAGCTGAATTTAATATTGTTGAATCGGTAAATAATTTTCCGGGCCCCCAATTATAAGTGTAATTGCCACTTAATGATAAATTGAGTAAAAGTGTATCTTTTTGGCATAAGCTGGAATCAATATTTAGTCTAATAAACTCATTATCATTGGTTTTTATCGTTACACTATCAATTGCGAAACATCCCTTTAAAGTATCAGTAACCAATAATTTATAATTAATCGTAGAGTCAATTCCATATATACCTGAGCTAAAAGAAGTAGGGTTTGCAACACCAATGGTTGGAGCCCAATTAATTATTGAATGTTTGATAAAAGGAATAGAAAGAAAAATAGTATCTCCTTGGCATAATGAGGAATCACTTGGTGCAACTAAATTGATTTTTGGAAGTACAAAAATGAAAATTGAATCTTCGTTGGCACAACCTAAAACAGGTTCCTCAACTTTAAAAATTAGGGTAGAAGCACTATCAACTTGTTGATTTATAGTTAAACTAGAATCGATTATTAAGCCAGCTAAATTTCGCCATTGGTAATTACCAGAGTCTGCTAATAGTGGAGCTAACTGAAAATTTGAAGCAAAACAAACTGAAGTATCTTCATTTAATTTTACTTGTGGTGGTTTAATTCCCTGCACCAAAATAGTATCATAAATTGAACATCCTGTCGAAATGTTATCTGTAGCTTTTATGATATAAGTATCTATTGAGTCGTTTGCCAATACCTTAATAATTGGGATTGTGTCTCCGATATTGTTTTGCCATTGGTAACTATAAGAAGCAGGGTTTGCTACTCCAATGGAAACTGTATCGTTTTGGCAAGCAATTAAGTTTGGAGATTTGTTAATGTTTGGCGGACCAAATACTTGAATTAAGGTGCTTATTGAGTCAAAACAAGCGTTGTTGTAATATTTCAGCTTAACCTGCAAAGTAGTATCGGTTTGGAGAATAAGGAAACTATCTTTATTAAAGGAAAAAAGTTGGTTGTTGATATACCATTGATAGGCTGTGTCATTTGAAATGGAGGCATCAAAATTTACAGTATCGTTGTAGCAATAACTGAAACTTGGAATCGCAAAAGAAGCAGATAAATCACATTTCTTATTACAAGAGTCTTCAATAGAAATAATAAAAACTTGACCAGCATCTACCGCTAATGTACCACTACTGTTACAAGAAACTGCCAAATTTATTTTATTGTTTACATCTTTAATTCTAGAGATATCTAAACTAAAAAGGTCGCCTGCAACAATTGAATTACTCAAACTTGGTGTTGATTTTCCAATTTCAAATTCCTTTGTAACATTGCCAGATGAGTCAATATCAAAAACATACATTAAACCTGTATTGTTATCAAAATGACTTCCGATGGCAATTTCAATATTTCCATTTTGGTTTAAATCTCCAAGGTTTTCAATGCCTCTGCCTAAACGTCTATTTGCAAGAAATTGATTATTTAAACCAGGAGTAGAGTTGGCAATTTTAAATTGTTTTTTTACTGTACCATTTTGGTTTAAAAACAATACGTAAACAGAGCCCGCATCATTGGCTCCATCATCATCAAAAGGAACAGATGAGGCAAGTTCGTTAATTCCATCTTGGTTTAAGTCTCCAATATTTTTTACTGAAAGGCCAAAGTTATCCTCTGGACTTAAAACACCTAAAAATCCGCCTGTGGAGGCACTTATTTTTTGGTGGCTTTTTACTGTACCATTGGCATTTAAAAACAAAATATAAACACATCCGGCATTGGTGTTTCCATCGTCATCTTTGTAGGCGCATACTGCTAAATCAGTTATTCCATCACCATCAATATCGCCCATGTTAGTTAAAGAAAAACCAAAAAAATCGTTGTTTGCAAGTGGAGCATTAAATCCACCTAAGTTATCTCCAATAAATGTTTGTGATTTTACAGAACCATTAGCGTTTAAAAGTAAAATGTAAACTGCCCCTCGGTTTAACCCATTCCCAGGACTTCGCGGTGCGCCAACAGCAATATCTCCAATGCCATCGCCATCAAAATCTCCTAAAGAAGTTACAGAGGCACCGAATCTATGATTGTTTCCAATACCTACAAAACCACCCGAAGTAGCGCTAATTTTTACAGAGCTAATAAATTGGTTATTTTGGTTTAAATCAATAATATAAACAGAGCCCGCATCAATTGCCCCATCATCATCCAAAACAGCCCCAACGGCAATTTCATCATTTCCATCATTATCAAAATCACCCAAATACTCTGTTGACTTTCCAAAAACGTCATTATTGTCTAATTGATTTGTAAAACCTTGGCGTGCAGAGTTTATAGAATCAATAAGCTCAACTGAAATGCAGGAAGGTAAAATTGTTTCTTGAAAGCAGACGGTATCAATATTAATAGTGAGGTTTGCTTCTGAAACAAGACTAGTTTGGATATTTGTTGAATTTGTATATGTATAATTTATTGTTGATTGGGTTAAGATTTCTGTTGATTTTGTAAAATTTAAGGATTGGCTGGTACAATTTTCATCGCCACAATTATTAAGTTTTAAGAAGTAACCATTGAATCCTTCGTTTGGAATATTGCCATTTCCATACCCAGCCAAATACAGGTTGTTTTTTGATTCATAAAAACATCTTCCCCAATTTCCGGTTTCGTCTGTTCCTGCAGACCCATAGCTCTTTCCAAATTCAACAGTGTGGTTACTATCTAGCTTTATTAGAAGCATATCAGATTGAGTGCCATCGCCATAACAAGAAATATATATTGCTTTATTTTTCCCTTCATATATAGATGATCCTTTTTCGAAACTTCCTGCATCTAAAGCGAATGACTCTAATAAGTTTCCTGATAAATCAACTTTTAAAATTAAAATATCTTTTGTGCTATTGTCAACTATTCCCATCGCATAAATCACATTTTCTTGAGAGGAATAAAACCCATCTATAAGTGCATCATTTTTTGAATTGCCATAAGAGTTTTGCCAAATTAGGTTTCCAACCTTATCAAGTCTAACAATTGCTCCATCTTGGTTACCTGAAGCTTGTGTTGTTTGGTGAATAATTCCTACAATTGAACTATCAGGCAATTCAAATACACCCGAAAGCTGATCGCTACCAGACCCACCAAAGGTTTTGTGAAAATTTAAGTTTCCTTGAGAATCAACTTTTGCAATTACACAATTTCCATCAGATTTACCTCCCAATATTACCCCTCCATCTTGTGTCGTTTTTATAGAGCGTGCAAAACAATTATTTAGATCGCACATGCTTTTTTTCCAAATAATATTGCCCAAATAATCAATTTTCATTATTTCTGAGGTTCTTGAAGAGCCAACATTAGAAAAGAATCCAACATAATAACCTGCACCTGGGGCTTCATCTATTGAAACGCTTCTTCCCTCATTATCAAGAGAGGAGCCATATAATTTAGAGTTTAATAAATTCCCAAGACTATCGAACTTAAAAAAACATACGTCTAAACCTCCAAAAACCGAATTTTGAATTGTGCCAATCAGGGCAATATCTTTATTTTGATCAACCACCAAACCTTGTAATTTTAAATCAGATTGATGCCTTAATTCAAGAAAAAAGGTATTTGATGAGCTGTCGCAGGTTGCCTTAACTGATTGTATTCCTTCATTAAAAACACTATCTACATCGGCTTGTGAAAAAGCTCTGTTATATATTCTAACATCATCAATTACCCCTTCAAAAAATTGATTATTTGGATATCTTCCTTTACCAATAAAAAATGTTGGGTTTGGAACAGTTGTGCTGGCTGTTGCACCTGAAATTGAATTTCCAACTAATACGCCGCCTACATAATACCTTACAGTTGAGCCATCTCTTACATACACTATATTATACCAATTATTTGGAGTAATTGGGTAAACAAAATTGCTTGCTTCTCCGCCTGCTCGGCCTTCTAAATTACCATCGGAGAATTTTATTTTAAGTTGACCATAGGTTAAACTACTAGCATCTTGACCTGCCACGTGTTTTTCGTTCAGACCATTTCCTTGAACATTAAATGGGTTTACCCATAGTGATAGTGTTCTGTAATCGAAATCAAAAGTTGAGTTTGTATTTACATAATTCGAAATTCCATTAAATTCCATAGCAGAATTAGGATTTCCAAACCTATCTGAAACAAATAAACCACCATTATTGATTGCGTTAAATCCATTTCCTGAAGCATCAAGGGTGTTTCCATCAAATTTATAATGCGCAACTAAACTATCTTTTAATGTAAATTGAGCATTTAAGTTATTCTGAAATCCAAAAAATAAAAGAATACAAAATAGAAATTTGAGATTTTTAATCTGCATTTATACCATTTTCTCAAAATTAACCAATTTGTGCAAAAATCTACTCCGCAATTTTATTCAATGCCAAAATCAATTTGTTTAAATCTTCAATTGTGGTATAAACGTGAGGCGTAATTCTAACACCATCAACATTTTCAATATTTACATTGGTGGTGTGAATTTGAAATTCATTCATGAGTTGATTCACCACCTCATTTCTTGTTTTTCCTTCAATTTTGATGGATGCAATTGCTCCACTATAATCTTTATTTAAGGAAGTAAAGCTTTTAATTTTTGGGTTTTCTAAAGCTTGCTTTAACCAATAATCTTTTAAAAAGTGCAACCGTTGAAACTTTCTTTCTGAGCCAATCATCAAATGAAAATCTATGGCCTGGCCAATGGCATATTCTGCAGGAAATGATCTTGTGCCTTGTGCTTCGAATTTTCTAATGTCGTTTGATTTTGGCTCAGGAGGGGAAAAGGCAGGCCAAATTTTTTCAATCTTCTCTTTTTTGATGTACATAAATCCTGTGCCGAAAGGAGCACAAAGCCACTTATGTAGGCTTGTACCAAAGTAATCAGCTCCTAAATCTGATATTTTAAAATTTAAATGAGCAAAACTGTGAGCTCCATCAATCAAAACTTCAGCGCCCATTTCATGTGCTAACGATGCTATTTTTTTTACGGGCATAATTTGGCCGGTCCAATTAATTACATGGGTTATATGTACAAGTTTGGTTTTTGAAGTGATTTGTTTTTTATAAGCATCAACGGCAACTTGATCGTCTTCAATTGGCATTTTTAAGTCAACCCATTTAAGTTTTATTCCTTCTCTGGCTTCTCTTTGAAGCCAAGCCTGCTTCATGTTTGGGTAATCGAACTGAGACAAAACCACTTCATCTCCTTTTTGCAATGGCAAACCAAATATTATGGTTGCAAGTGCCTCGGTGGTATTTCTATTAATTACCAATTCTTCTGTATCGCAACCTGCCAATTGAGCTAGCTTTTGCCTTAAACTTTCTCGGCCTTTGTCTAAAATTCGCCACATGTAATAGGAGGGGGCTTCGTTTGAAAGTTGGTTATATCTCTCAAAGGCATCTTGTACAACTTTTGGTTGTGGACTTACACCTCCATTGTTTAAATTCATAATTGATGACGAAGTGGTATAAGCTTGCTTAATTAGGTTCCAAAATGTTTCGTCATTTTCGGTAGGGTTAAAGCTTTTTAATTTATCGAATAACTCAAAATTTCTTTCTTCATGAGCAGCAAGAGAACCCGATACTCCAAGCCCAAGGCCAAAAGCAGAAATGTTTTTTAAAAATTTACGACGAGTGTTTATCATTTTCTGATAGTAAATTTAATCTTAATTGAGTAATTCTATAAATGTTAATTAGGGTTAAAAATAAACAACATCAAAAAAATTGCTTTACTAACGCGTTTAAAAGTATTACTATCATTTAAAATTTATTCCATGAAAAAAAACTTGTTCGGATTAATCTTAATTGTGAATTCTATTTTGTTTTCTAGTTGTGTTATTATTAGAGAGGGTGAAGTTGGGGTAAAACGTAAATTAGGAAAATACAATGACAATGTTTAAAAGGGCGGTGTAATTGGATTTTTTCCTTTTACTAAAACTATTAGAAAAGTCTCCACACAAACCAATAATATAGAAGTTGGCATTGTAATTCCTTCAAAAGAGGGCTTAAGTATTAGGTCTGAAATTTCTATTTTGTATAGTATAATACCAGAAGATGCTCCAAATATTTTAAGAACAATAGGGCCAAATTTTGAAAATAATGTGATTATACCAATCTTTCGTTCAGCCATTGCAGACGTTACGTCAAGGTTTTATGCTAAAGATATGCATAGTGGTGAGCGTTCAACAATTGAAAAAGATATTAAAAAGCAAATGATGACTAATTTGGAAGGCAGAGGAATTACCATTGAAGCAGTATTGATGAAAAGCATTCAGTTACCTGCAAGTTTAGCCACTGCCATTGAAGCTAAGCTAGCTGCAGAGCAAGAGGCGCAAAGAATGGAGTTTGTATTGCAATCGGAGAAACTAGAAGCTGATAGAAAAAAAATTGATGCTATAGGGGTAAGAGATGCTCAGAAAATAATTACCGAAGGTTTAAATCCTATGATTTTGCAGTTTAAGTCTATAGAAGCCTTTAAAGAGCTTTCAAAATCCAACAATGCAAAGGTTATTATTACAGATGGCAAATTGCCAATGCTAATTAATGATGAGGTAAAATAATTTTACTTTAAGTAAAGCCTTGATGCAGGACCTTCATTCATCAATAAATCTAAAATTGATAAATTGGTTATGAAGCCTAAACGATCTTCGAATTGTTGCGGATAATAGGGTAATACAATTTCTTGAGATTTCTTGTTTGGAATTTTGTCAAATCGCCAATATTTATTCTCACTAGCAGGAGGGAAATCATCTGATAAATTATATTTCAAATCCACTCCAAGTTTTTTAATTGTCCAATTAAAAAGTTCGAAATTTAGTTCTGAGAGAAAAACAGGTTGAGAATTAAATATGGTTTTAAGTTCATCAATATAATGAATGTAAAAAGGAGCAGATTGATAAGCAGCTCTAATTGATTTAAGATGATGGCTTATCCAATCTTCGTTGTAATCAATTTCAATTTCAATGGTTTTGTCCTTTGAAGACCTAGCAGAAAGCGGTATTGATAACCTAATAATTCCTTGACTGTTAGAAATATTATAATGGTTTCGATAAGTGCTTTTGGGAAAAGTTTCAAAAACATCAAACAAAATGTTTTGGGTCGATAAAATGGCTTTGTAGTAAGCAGCATGACCTAAACAAAACAATGGAAATGGAACTTTAGTATTATTCAATTCCACTAAACAATCTATCCCATCTTATTTTCCCATCAAACCAACCTAACTCTGGGTCTAAACTCAACCATATAAATGATGCTTCACCAACAATATGGTCTTCAGGTACAAAGCCCCAAAACCTCGAATCTTGAGAGTTATGCCTGTTATCTCCCATCATCCAATAGTAATTCATTTTAAAGGTGTAAGTGGTAGTTTTTTCTCCATTAATAAAGAATTTCCCATCTTCAATTTTAAAATCGTTTGCTTCGTAAACTCCAATTATTTTTTTATACAAAGGAATGTTCTCTTCGGTTAAGGTTATTGTTTCTCCTTTTTTGGGAATTGAAATTGCACCAAAATTATCTACATCCCAATAGAAGCCATCGGCGTTAGGGAAAATTCTATTTGTTGCACCTCTAAATTGAGAATAGTACATTGGGTCCATCTCAACCAAAAATGGTGTTGCCCAATGGTTTACGTTTTTTATTTGATCGAAATGAATTGCAGGGGCAACTTCTTGAACTACAGGTGTTTCCTTTATCTTTTTGTAGTTTTCAAAAGTTAAGGGAATAATATATCCTGCTCCACCTTTTATTCTTCTTTGGTCTTGGTAATTAACTAAATAATCGGTTTTTAACCTCGAAGGATTAATATTGTCTTTTGTTTTTACAATGTAATTGTATTGAGACTCTTCAGGAATATCTGCCATTTCACCATTAATGAATAAAATTCCTTTTTTTACTTCTAACTTATCTCCAGGAACCCCAACACATCTTTTAATATAATTTTCTCTTTTATCAACAGGCCTAGCAATTATATCTTGCCTTCTCCAAAGGGCTTCTCGAGCCATTTTTTTGTAAAAACTTTCAGATTGCACCTCTTTTTTCTGCATCAAATCATTTTGCCTCAATTGAAAGGCATAATCTCTAATTATTTGCTCGTATGATTCATTTTGCTGTGCAACAACTACAGTATCTCCTGCAGGGAAGTTGAAAACTACAACATCATTTCTTTCGACTTCACCAAAACCTGGTAAACGTAAAAAAGGTAATTTCCACCACTCTAAATAACTTTTTACATTATTTGAAAATGGCAAAGTATGATGAGCAAAAGGGAATGAAAGAGGAGTTTGTGGAACTTTTGGTCCATAACTCATTTTCGAAACAAAAAGGTAATCTCCAATGAGCATAGATTTTTCCATAGATGAAGTTGGAATAGTATAGGCCTCAAGAAAATAAGTTCTGATAATACTTGCCGCTACAATTGCAAAAATTATGGCATCTCTCCACTCTAAAAGACTTGATCTTTTTTGTTTCTTTTTATCTAAAGTACCTACATATTTTAAATCGGTTTCTTTTGCCAAGTATGGCAAGAAAAAATAAGGAGCAAAAGCCGCTAGGGTAACATGTTGCCATTTTCTATAACCAAAAACGGTAGCAATATTCACGCACATTACCATGAGCATCAAAATATTTACACCAGGAAAAATTAAAAGAAATAACCACCACCAAGGCTTATCAATAATTTTAAGCCAAACAAAAAAGTTATAGCCGGGAACAAAAGCTTCCCAACCTTTTTTACCTGCTTTTTTAAATATAAAATAAAGACTAACTATTATTGTGGTGGCTGCAAAAGCAACTAAAAAACTTTTCATTATTTAAAATTAGGTTTCAAAGAAAATACTAGCTTATTTAACAATTTGCATAGGTTAACAAGAATTAACGCGATATTATAAATATAAAAGGTCTTTCATGCCGTAAATTCCTTTTTTATTTTGTGAGTATTCTGCCGCTAAAACAGCACCAAGTGCAAATCCCTTTCGGTTTTTTGCTTTGTGGGTTAATGATATTTCGTCAATTTCGTTTTCGTATGAAATAGTATGGGTGCCAGGAACTTCATCAATTCTTTTGGCAGAAATATTTATTAAATCAGAACCTGTTTGGTCTAATTTCCATTGATTTTTTCTTTTTAATTGATTTAAAACTACCTGCGCTAAACTAATAGCAGTGCCGCTTGGAGCATCTTTTTTATGAATATGGTGAATTTCTTCAATGGCAACTTCATAATCTTCAAAGTCATTCATTAAAGTGGCTAATTGCTTATTTATTTCGAAAAAGATATTCACGCCAACACTAAAGTTACTAGCATAAAAAAGCGTTTGGTTTTCAGCCTCACATTTTTCGAAGACTTCTTTTTCCTGGTTGCTCCAACCTGTAGTGCCAACTACCACCGGAGTATTGTAAGAAAAACATTTGTAAATATTTTTCACTGCAGATTCAGGCTGTGTAAACTCAATTGCAACATCAGAATTAGCTAAACAGCTTTCTAAATCATCGAAATTTTCTAAACCTATTTTTCCAGAAATAGTGTGGCCTCTTTCTAAAGCAATTTTCTCGATTTCTTTGCCCATTTTGCCATATCCAATAAGGGTAATTCTCATTTTTTTAAATTGAGTGTTAGGGTTAATCCTGCAGTTTGGTTTGGAAGTGTTTGAAAGTAAGGTTTTACATTTAGAGACAAATCATCGCTTACATCAAAATTAAAAAAGTGAGCATCTACTGTAGCATCTACAATTTGCAGTAGATAAACACCTAAGGTAGCTATGTAAGAAATTTCTAGCCAATTTCTTGTAGTTTCTAGATTTTGCAAAACCACACCATCAGGCAAATCTGGGTACCAAATGTCAATTGTATTAACATCATCATCTACTCGGGCTTTATATGCTTGAAAAAAATCGTTGTAGAATCTATTGTTTCTAATAATAAAGTAAACCGATGTTCCAATACCTCCATAAACCAAAGGAAGTTTCCAATATTTTTTATTGTATATCTGGCCTAAACCTGGCAAGGCAGCAGCATAAATGGCCGCTTTTTTGGGAGAATGTGGGGGTTTATCTTTTTCTATTATAGAAGTTGTAGAATCGCTAGAAACAGATTGAGCTTTACAAATATTAAAACTCAATAAAAACAGCAATAAGAAGTGTAGTAAATACTTAAGCATCAATTACTTTCCAACAAAGATAAAATCAGATTCAAATCATCATCAGATTTAAAATTGATAACCAATTTTCCTGTTCCTGATCTGCTTCTTTTTAAATCTATTTTATTTGAGAAACGCTCCGATAAATAATTTCGTCTTTGTTCTAAATCGTAAGTGAGGTAATTTTTTGAAGCTGGCTTAGGTTTACTTTGTGTGTTGTTCTCTCTAATTAATTCTTCAATTTGCCTAACCGAAAGTTCTTCATTAACAACTCTTTCAAATAAAAATAATTGTTGCTCAATATCTTCAATAGCAACCAATGCTCTTGCATGCCCCATTGAAATTAGACTTTTTCTAATTCCTAATTGAATTTCAGCGGGTAATTTCAATAACCTTAGGTAATTGGTTACAGTACTTCGTTTTTTTGAAACCTTTTGGCTTAAACTTTCCTGTGTAAGGTTACATTCTTCCATAAGCCTTTTGTAGCTTATGGCTATTTCGATGGCGTCTAAATTTTCTCTTTGAATATTTTCAACCAAAGCCATTTCTAACATGGTTTGGTCGTCGGCAACTCTTATGTAAGCAGGAATTTTATCTAAGCCTGCTATTTGAGAAGCCCTAAATCTTCTTTCGCCACTAATAAGCTGAAAATGGTCGTTACCCATTTTACGCAAGGTAACAGGCTGAATAATACCGTAAGTTTTAATTGACTCAGATAATTCTACCAAAGCCTCTTCTTCAAACAAACTTCTAGGCTGAAAAGGATTGGCCTCTATTGCTGAAATACTTACTTCTGCTATGCTGCCAAGAGTAGCATTTTCATCAGAAGAAAGTCGAGTTGTAATATCTGTGTTTGCGTTTTCTAAAAGTGCACTAAGACCTCTACCAAGGGCTCTTTTTTTATTGACCATCAGGAATTTCTATGTATTTATCTTCTTCTCTAATTTTTGTGAGATTGTTTTTTTGCAAAATTTCTCTT
This sequence comes from Flavobacteriales bacterium, assembly GCA_018609045.1. Lineage (GTDB taxonomy): Bacteria > Bacteroidota > Bacteroidia > Flavobacteriales_G > Salibacteraceae > JAAZVO01. The sequence goes on along the minus strand of JABAYK010000073.1, from coordinate 9,276 downwards.
GCAAAATTAAGATAATTTACAGCTCCTTTGCTACTTGCATCATGCAGGATTATGGTTTCTCCATGAGATGGAGCTTCGCCTAATTTGGTGTTTCTAAAAATAATTGTATCAAAAACCAATGATTGGAAATGCATTTTAACTTCCTCAACAACTTGGTTGGCTAATCTTAGTCTTTGGTCATACATAGTAAGGAGCATTCCTTCTATTTCTAAATCTTTGTTTAAAAGAGATTGTACTATTTTAACTGTATTTAAAAGTTTCCCTAAACCTTCTAGTGCAAAATATTCGCATTGAACAGGAATTATAACAGAATCGGCTGCGGTTAAACCATTAACAGTAATTAATCCTAAAGATGGAGAGCAGTCAATAATCACAAAGTCGTAATTGTCTTTAACTTTATTGATTACGGCGCGCATCATTTTTTCCCTGTTGGGAAGATTAATCATTTCAATTTCAGCTCCTACTAAATCGATGTGGCCTGGCAATAAATCTAAATTGGGAGTATCAGTATGTAAAATAACATCTTGAGGCTCCACATCACTAACCATGCATTCGTAAAGGCTGGTCTTTATATTACGCGGATCAAAACCAACACCAGAAGTTGCATTAGCTTGAGGGTCAGCATCTACAAGCAAAATCTTCTGCTCTAAAACTCCTAAACAGCCTGCTAGGTTTATTGCAGTGGTGGTTTTTCCGACTCCACCTTTTTGATTTGAAATTGCTATTACTTTACCCATATTATTTTTACTAGTTGCAACTATTTAGTTAGAAGTTTGTTACCTTACATCTTTATAGAGAAGCACTGTTGCTGCACCAAAAGAGGCTATAAAAGTACACCTATATAATGGGGCAGTGGTGATTTTCTAAAACCTATTTTTAAACAAAAATCTGTTAATTGAAATGATAACTGTTATTTGTGGAACCAACAGACCTAGCAATGAAACCCAAATTTTTGCGAAACATTTTATGAATGTATTGGCTGAAAAACAACAACATGCAAAGTATTTGGGGTTAGAAAATTTGCCTTTAGATTTTGCTTTCAACAACGCTGTTTTTGGTGTTGAAAATTTAATTTTAGAAAATATTGTTGATGAGTTTATTGTACCATCCGAAAAACTAATTTTTATTTCGCCTGAATACAACGGAAGTTATCCTGGTGTATTAAAAGCATTTTTAGATAGTTTTTTTCCAAAACAAATTGCCGGAAAGAAGGCCGCTTTGGTAGGAGTTTCTAGTGGAAGAGCTGGGAATTTAAGAGGAATGGATCATTTAACTGGAGTGTTAAATTATTTAAAGGTTACGGTAATGCCTAATAAATTACCAATTTCAAGAATTTACGAATTGGTAAAAGACAATAAGATAGAAGATGAAGCAACTAAAAAGACAATTGAGCAGCAATTAAATGAGCTAATTGACTTTTAATTATTCATCATTTTTTGGATTTGAATCTAAATCATCGAAAGAGATATCGGTAAATTGATTTTCAACGGTGTTTTCTAATTCTTCGCCTTTTTCTTTGTTTAACTCGATAATTTTTAAAAAAGATTCTTTTAGGCCTTCGCTAAATTTTTCAAAATCTTCTTTATAAACAAAGATTTTATGCTTTTTGTACCCATAACTTCCGTCTTCGTTGTAAACTCTTTTACTTTCGGTTATGGTTAAGTAATAATCGTTGTTTCGTGTAGCTCTTACATCAAAAAAATAGGTTCTTTTTCCTGCTCTAACTGCTTTTGAGAAAATATCGTTATTATCCCTATTATCAAAATTCTCGTGTTCTTCCATCATCAAGCTTTATTCAGTTATAAAATTTCCTCGCTCTATACAAACAAATCTATTGAAAAAAACAAATACAAATCAAATCAGATGTGGGCTTTTTCTTCTTCGAGCAATTGTTTTTGGTAAAGGTTGAAATACAGTCCTTGAGATTGAATAAGTTCTTCATGAGAGCCCTCTTCAGCAACTTTACCATTTTCAAGAAAAATTATTTTGTCGCAATGTTTTACTGATGAAACCCTGTGGCTAATAATGATGGTGCTTTTTCCTTGCATGATGGTTTTTAAATTTTGAATAATTCTCTCTTCAGTTTCAGTGTCAACTGCAGATAAAGAATCATCAAAAATCATGATAGAAGGCTCTCGCATTAACGCTCTTGCCATTGCCACTCTTTGTTTTTGACCACCTGATAAAGTGATTCCTCTTTCCCCAACCCTTGTCTCAAATCCATCGGGAAACTCAATAATATTGTCGTAAACTTCAGCGTTTTTGGCTGCGTTTTTTACGGCATCTTGGTTGGTTTCGCCAGATTCACCAAAAGCAATGTTGTTTGCTATGGTATCTGAAAAAAGAAAATCTTCTTGAGGAACATAACCAATGCTTTTGCGGTATTTGGAAAGGTTTATGGTTTTGATGTTTTTTTCATCAACCAAAATCTCTCCTTCTGTAACATCAAAAAGTCGGCAAATTAAGTTTGCTATCGTAGATTTCCCTGAGCCTGTTTTGCCTAAAATTGCTATTGATTGGCCATTTTTTAACTCGAAAGAAAGGTTGTTTAAAGCCACAATACCTGAGTCTGGGTAGGTAAAGTTTACATTTTTAAACTTGATATTTCCAGAAGGTTTAAAATCTTGATTTGTAGGATTTTGGATATCAGGTATAGTCTTTAAAAACTCGTTAATTCTTTCTTGAGAAGCAGCTGCTCTTTGTGTAAGAGAAGTAACCCAACCTACAGCAGCCACAGGCCAAGTAAGCATGTTTACATAAATTACGAATTCGGCAATGTTACCAGTAGATATTTCACCAGCTATTGATAGTTTTCCGCCAACATAAATTGTAAGAATTGTACTTAAACCAATCAACAATAACATTAAAGGCATAAAAATGGCGTTAACCTTTACCAAGCCTAATGTTTTGCTTCTGTAAAGCTCACATTCTTCTAAAAACTTTTCTTGTCTTTCATCGCTTTTAGCGTAAGCTTTAATTACCCGAATACCCGAAAAGGCTTCTTGTACAAAAGTTGAAAGAACCGAAAGCTGGTTTTGAACTCTTTCGCTTTTGCGGTTAATAATATTACTTACATAGTAAATACTTACTGATAAAATGGGCAAAGGAACGAGCACAAATAGTGTTAATTTGGCATTGATGGATAACATGGTGTAAATAACCAAAATAAACAAAACCAACATGTTTAAAGTGTACATAATAGCTGGACCGAAGTACATTCTTACTTTACTCACATCATCGCTGATGCGATTCATTAAATCGCCGGTATTGTTGCGTTTGTAAAATGCCAAGCTTAGGTTTTGGTATTGATTAAAAATTTCATTTTTTAAATCAAACTCAATATATCTCGACATCATAATGATAGTTTGACGAGTATAAAATAGGAAAATGCCTTTTATGATGGAAACAACCAAATACAAGACACCAAGAAAAATAAAAATGTTGGGTAGCGTTAATTCTAAAGTGTAAGCCAACCAGCTATTTTTGAATAGGGTGTACTCGTAAAAATCTGCTTGTTTTTGAGATTTTAAAACCTCTTCGGCAAAATCTATCGACTCTCTTACAACCTTTGGTGCAATTACCCCAAACCAATTCGAAAGCACTATAAAAACAAAGCCTAATAGCAAATGCCATTTGTACTTCCATAGGTATTTATTTAGGTATTGTAACGATTGCATTAAATGAAAAAAATAATAGGTTAGGAGTTAAATTGAATTAGTTTTGCAGCCAAATTTGATGAATCGTTCTTTGTGAGAATAATTAAACCAAAACATAACGCTAACAAAACTTTTCTGTTTAAAAAAGGTTTAAAATTTGTAGACAAAGTTACCATTCCCTTGCACTTTATTTTTCTAATTTCTTTAAATTTTATTAAATGTTAAATCGCAGATATCTACGTATTAAGGTATTGCAAGCATTGTATGCTTATTTCTCTCTTCCTGCCAACCAATTAAAAGTGGTTGAAAAAAATATGATTCAATCTATTCAGAGAGTTTATGATTTGTATTTGTATAAAATCTCTATTCTGCTGGACGTTTTACATGCAGCTAATTTAAACCTCGAGAAAAACAAAGCCAAAAGACTTCCAACTGAAGAAGATTTAAACCCAAATACCAGGTTTATTGATAACAAAGTGCTAAAAATATTGAATAGCAATATCGATTTAAAAGAGCAATTAGAAAAAAAGAAAATTAATTGGCAAGTAAATTTTGATGACATCAAAAAACTTTGGCGAACTATAAAGTCTTCAGATATGTATGAAAATTACATGAATAATCCTGAAAATGATTTCGCCAAAGACAGAAAATTTATTGTTCAGGTTTACGAAAAGTTTATTCAAGACGAACCAGTTTTTGAACACCTTTTGCATGAGCAAAGTATTTATTGGTATACAGATATGGAGGTTGTAGATTTAAGTGTAATGAAGACTTTTAGCAGCATAGCAGAAAACACAGGACCTATCAATAACATTTTATTACCATTGATAAAAGATGAAGTTGATGATATGAAATTTATCAAAGAACTTCTGAATAAAACCATTTTGTTCGAAAAAGAATACTCAGATATTATTGCTCAAAAAACAAATAATTGGGAGTTGGAAAGAATTGCCATTATTGATATTATTTTGATGAAAATGGGAATGTGTGAACTAGAGCACTTTAACTCAATTCCTGTAAAAGTTACTTTAAATGAGTACATTGAGTTAGCCAAAAACTTTTCTACACCAAAAAGCAAAAACTTTATCAATGGCATTTTAGATAAAGTGGTGCAAGAGTGGAAATCAAAAAATAGAATTGAAAAGATTGGTAGAGGATTAAAAGAATAACATTTGATATTTAATATTGCAAAAAAATAAGTTAGTATGAAGAAATTTATTGTTGCCATTTTTACGATTTCAACTTTTATGAGTTGTGCTCCTGATAATAGCACTATAAGTACTGATATTGTAGCAAACCCTCAAACAGCAAGTGGTGAAGAGGCAAATGCAAAGCTCCCTGCCATAAAGTTTGAAGAAGAGTTATTTGAGTTTGGAGAAATTACGCAAGGCGAAAAGGTAGAACATACTTTTATGTTTACGAATACGGGCGAGGCAGACTTAATAGTTACAAGTGCCAAAGGTAGTTGTGGTTGTACTGTGCCAGAATGGCCAAAAAAACCAATTAAACCAGGAGAAAAAGGCGAAATTAACGTAGTTTTTAACTCAGAAGGAAAAAAAGGAAGGCAACATAAAAAAGTAACAATTGTGGCCAATACACAACCATCTACCAATGTGATTGCCATTTCAGGAGAAATTATAGCACCAGAAGTAAACTAAATCAATTATGACACTAGAAACCATTTTATTATTTGCTCCAGCAGGAGGAGATTCAAACCCAATTACTTCATTTTTACCATTGATATTAATTGCGGTAGTTTTTTACTTTTTTATGATTAGGCCTCAAACCAAAAAGGCTAAAGACACCAAAAAGTTTCGCGAAGCTTTGGCTAAAGGAGATAAGGTTGTAACCATTGGTGGAGTTCATGGCAAAATTGCCGAGATAAAAGAAACCACTTTGATTATTGAAACCGAAGGTGGAGGAAAATTAAGAATTGAAAAGTCTGCAGTTTCTATGGAGTATTCTACAGGACAAAGTGGCTCCCCAGTTGACCAAAAACTTAATAATTAAAATTTGGCTTTTACTTTAGATGTGTTAAAAGGATTTCCATTTGTAAAACCTACCGGAAATACATACACATTTATTGTTTGCTTATTTATTGCCATAACCTTTTGGTTGTTAAATGCTTTAAATAAACCTTACACTACTCAAATTCAAATCCCATTGGGAATTGAAAAAATTCCAGCAAATAAAATATTGGTAAACCAACCGCCAAATTCAATTTTGGTGGAAGTTTCTGGCTTTGGGTTCGACCTGTTAACCTTTGGTAAAGTTGCTTCTGACTCCATTAAATTGAATGCTCAAAAATTAGGTGTAAACAATCAACCTGTAAGACAAACTTTATTGGTTTCATCTCAAAAAATTTACGAGCAAATAACCGGAAATTTGGGAGGAAATTACACGCTTAAACAAGTCTTATTAGATTCATTAAACCTTCAGTTTGATGTGAAAATTTCTAGTATTGTTCTCGTAAATCCTGATTTAAAAGTAGAAACAGCCAATCAATTTACGGTAGAAAAAATTTCAGCAAATCCAAATTTTGTTGAATTAACAGGTCCCAAAACCATACTGGATGGAATAAAAGAAATTAAGACTGACTATAAGGTTTTTAACAAGTTAGACCAAAATTTAACGTTTGATTTACCTCTAGTTTTACCACCAAATATTCAATCTTCTCATAAAAAGACAGCAATAAAAATTTCGATCGAAAGGATTACAGAGGGAGAATTAAAGCTTCCTATTCAAATTAAAAACAACAGCGATTCTCTAAAATTAGTTATGGTGCCAAATACAGTAAGCATCAAGTTTGTGGCACCTGTTAGCAAATTCAACCAAGTTTCAAGTTCAGATTTTTTAGCTTTTGTAGATTTTACAGGTTTAAGTGTAGAAAACAAAAGGGTGAAAATTGAAATAAAATCTATAAACCCTTTGGCTAAAATGATTTCGTTTGAGCCTGCTTTCGCAGAGTTTATTATTTTAGAGAAATGAAACAGGTTGGTATTACAGGAGGAATTGGAAGCGGGAAAAGTACCGTTTGTAAAATTTTCGAAACATTAAATGTTCCTGTTTTTTATGCTGACAATGAAGCTAAAATCTTAATGAACTCAAATGAAATTTTGAAAACTGAAATTGCCAATACTTTTGGTAAAGATGTTTACAAAAACAATGAATTAGACAGAAAAAAGCTGGCTCAACTTGTTTTTAATAATCCTGAAGCTTTGAGCAAATTGAATGCTTTAGTGCATCCCAAAGTTGGTGTTGCGTATCAAAGTTGGTTGCAAAAACAAAATCATCCTTTTGTGCTTAAAGAAGCTGCAATTTTATTCGAATCTGGCTCAAACAAAAACTTAGATGAGGTAATTTATGTTTCGGCTCCAGAAAGCCTCAGAATTAAAAGGGTTTGCTTGCGCGATGGAGTTGAAGTAGACCAAGTACAAAGCCGAATAAAAAATCAGTGGCCCGAAGAAAAAAAACTAAAGTTAAGTGATCATGTTGTTATAAACGACGATATAAAAATGGTAATTCCCCAAGTTTTAAAACTTAACCAAAGATTGTTGCAATGAAATTACTTTCTGCAAAGCAAATAGCCCAATTGGATAAAATTACAATTGAAAATGAACCCATTAAGTCGATTGACTTAATGGAGCGTGCAGCATTAAAAATTGTAAATCAATTATTTAAAATCCCGCAATTTTCTCACGATTATAAATCAGCTGATTTTAAAGGAAATATCAAAATATTTTGTGGCTCGGGAAATAATGGGGGAGATGGTTTTGCAATTGCCAACCATTTACTTTCTAAAGGTTTTAAGGTAGAAGTTTTTTGGGTTCAGTTTTCAACCAACTTTTCTGAAGATGCTAGGTATAATTACCAACTCCTTTTGGATGATCAAATTGATATTTTTCACATCAATAGTGAGAATTGTTCTGAAGTAGAAATAGGTGAATTAGATTTGGTTATTGATGCCATTTTTGGTTCAGGCTTAAACCGACCTATAGAAGGGTTTGTTGCAGAAATTATTCAAAATATCAATAACTCTAAGGCAAAAGTTATTGCTGTAGATATTCCATCAGGCTTATTTGCAGATGATAACTCAATCAACATTTTCGAAAATATAATTCAGGCTGATATTACCTATACTTTTCAAATGCCAAAAGTTGCCTTTTTTCAACCTCAAAATGATTTATTTACAGGAAGTTGGCATGTTTTAGATATTGGGCTTTTGGTGGATTCAACTTCCGATTTTCAAACAAATAATTATTGGGTTAATAAGCAATTTGTTGAAGGGTTATTGCCTCCACGAAAAACCTTTTCGCACAAAGGAAGTTATGGCCACGCCTTATTAATTGGAGGGAGTTTAGGTAAAATGGGTTCAATAAGTTTGGCTACTAAAGCTTGTTTGAAATCTGGTGCAGGTTTAGCAACTGCCTGTGTTCCAAAATGTGGAATAGATATTCTACAAACGGTGATTCCAGAAGCCATGGTTTTACCAAGTGAAGGAGAATTTTTCTTGGAAGGAAATATAGCTTTAGCAAATAAAACTTCTATAGGAATTGGAGTAGGAGTAGGTACAGAAGAAAAAACAGCACAACTGCTTAAAAATTTAATTGCAGAAGCCAATGCACCTTTGGTGATTGATGCCGACGCAATAAATATATTATCTGAAAATAAAACTTGGTTGGCCTTTTTGCCTCCACAAACAATTTTAACTCCTCACCCAAAAGAGTTTGAAAGACTTACTGGTACCTGGGAAACTGACGAAGAAAAGTTAAAGCTATTGAAAGAGTTTTGCGCTAAGTTTAACGCAATTGTTGTTTTAAAAGGGGCTTTTACAGTTTCGTGCACGCCAAATGGTAATTTGTTTTACAACTCAACAGGCAATGCAGGTATGGCTACTGCAGGAAGCGGAGATGTTTTATTCGGGATTATTTGCGGTTATTTGGCCCAAGGTTTACAGCCTATAAATGCCGCGGTTCTTGCAGTTTATAACCATGGCTTAGCTGCAGATATTATGGTTCAAGAAACAACTGAAACTTCACTAATTGCTTCAGATATTATTGAAGGATTGAATTTCATTAACTAAGCCTTAAAGTTTAATAAACTTTATAGGGCTAAGTTTTTCTTCATCTTTTAAAAAGTAAATTCCTGGTTTTAATTCTGAAACATCAATTGAAGAGTTTCTTAAAATTTGTTCTTTCATAAATTTACCTTCGATTGAATAAATTTTGATCAACTTCCCAACCAAATTGCTATTAAAATGAAGGATTTGATTTACAGGATTTGGAAATACTGAAAAACTATTTGAATCATTTGTTTCAGAATTAGAAATTACACCATCTATCATTAATTCAGTTGTCTTATAGGATTGAACTAGATTTTTAGATTGTGCTTCTTGTAAAATTCTAAAAACATTAATTAATAATGCCAACCAAAACTATAGAGTTGAGTCAGATTTAGCTACCGGAGTTTATTTCTTCGAAGTTACCAAAGGAAATTTTAAAGAAGTAAAAAGAATTGTAAGACAATAAGAATTAAGTAAACCAAAACCCTTTTTCACTAAAAGCCCGATAATATTAATGTTATCGGGCTTTTTAGTTGAAAAATGACTTAACCCTTACCT
>JABAYK010000111.1 GCA_018609045.1 Flavobacteriales bacterium | reverse complement strand
GCTTGTAATAGTCCAAAGTTGTTTACAAAGTCTGTTACACCTTGACTTTCGGTTTGGGTAAATTCAAATAAAATTAAATTATTTCCCTTGCCCGAAACACCCGATAATTGAATTGATTGGGCAATAGCTGAAGTATAAGATGGACTAATAATGGTATCTAAAACCACCTTGCTCTTGGTTTTTTCAAGCAGTTGAACTAATCTTTCCTTTATGTTTTGAGATTGCTTGTAGGTTTCCTCAGAAAGAAATCCTTCGATAAAATGAATGTAAGTACCAAAACCATATCTGTGTGAAACCCAGCGCACCAAATCTATGCCTGAGCGCCTTTGAAACGTATTAGGAGAAATAGAAATCACAAAAGGTCTCCAAGCATCTTGGTTTTCTTCTCTATCTCGTTTTTGCAAAAACACTTGAAGTTCTCTAGTTATTTGAAAAATTAACCCCTTCCCCAGCCTGACAATAGATTTAGTTTCGGGATGAGAGCTTTTTACCCATAAATAAATTCCAACCATTAATGATAATGACAAAAATGCGTAGGCTGTATTCATTTTAAACATCAAGTAAAAACAAAGAATCGCTCCTCCTAAAGAAAAATACCATCTTGATTTAAATGTTGGCCTGTATGAAGGATCAGAAGACAAATGCTCTAAAAAACTAATTGAGCAAATTGCGCCGTAGGTTACCATAAAAAACATCGATATTATTTGGGCTACAAAATCAATATCGCCAACAGCAATAAAAAAGAAAGCAATTACACAAGTAATTAAAGATGAATTAATTGGCTCATTATCTTTTGGTTTTCCTTTAGATAACCAAGAGTTAAGTGTTTTGCTAAATATATTGTCACTTCCTAAGGCTTGAAGAGTTCTAGGAGCAATCATAATGCTACCCAAAGCCGAAGAAATTGCAGCACAACCTAAGCCAATTGGAATTATTGGTGGCCAAATAGCAATTTTTTGCATCACCAAATCATCAATATTAGCTAACTCACTAATATTTGCTGATAGAAATAGTTTAAAGGTTACAGCTATGTAAACCAAAATACCCACAATGGTAGCTAGAATTGTTCCTCTTGGAATTGATTTTTGGGGATCTTTTAAGTCTCCTGACAACCCCAAACCGGCTGCTATTCCCGTAAAAGCAGGGAAAATTATAGTAAAAACATAGAAAAAAGAATCGGGTTTTTCAATGGTTGCAAAAATATCTCCTGAAGATATTGAAGATGGCTCGCCAAACAAAAACATTCCAATAGAAATACCAAGCACTGCAACTACCAAATACAAAGCTTTTACCCCAATATTTGCCCCTTTAGATAACATTAATATTGAAAGTAAACCCATAAATATTAGCCCAACCATTCTATCGGTTAAGAAAAAGCCGTAATTCTCGTAAATTAATTGACTAACAGGTTGAAAAGAAATGGCAAATGCAATTACATAAAAAGCAACACTTATAGCTTGAGAGAGAAAAAGAGCAATTCCAATAGATGCTCCTACATCAAACCCAAAAGAGCGCGAAATCATGTAGTAAGCACCTCCGCCTTCAACTTTTTTATTAGTGGCCACTTCTGCCATGGCCAAGGCTGTTGGTATGGTAACCAAATGACCAATTAAAATAATCATCAAAGTACCGATAAGACCAACATGAGCCACAGCATATCCAAATCTTAAGAAGAGAATTGCTCCTAAAATTGTACTTATGGCAGTCATAAAAACTGCCATAGTGCCTAAGCTACCATTTGTTGATTGAGATTTTGGTAAAGGTTCACCAGCCATTATACAATAATAGTTTAAGAATTATAAACTTAAATTCTATTGTATAAAATTTATAGAGGTTAAGGCATTTTATAGGTTAAAGCATTGATGTTCATACCCGCTCCTACGGATGCCATCACTATTATTTCGCCCGATTTAAATGAATAATTCGGCAAATTATTTTTTGAAATCATATCGTAAAGTACAGGTACAGTGGCTACAGAATTGTTTCCTATTTTTTGAATATTCATTGGAATGCATTCAACTGGAGCTTTTTCAATACCATACAATTGGTAAAGTCGATCTGCAATTGCCAAATCCATTTTTAAATTGGCTTGATGAATTAAAATTTTACTTACCTCTTCAATTGAAAAGCCACTATTGTCAATACAAGATTTTATGGCTTTTGGAACATTGGTAAGGGCATAATTATAAATTTTACGTCCGTTCATTTTCATGTAATTGGCATCCTTAGTTTCTTCAAAATAACCTTCTCCCATCATTAAAAAATGAACCTCCTCTGTGGTGTGAGATAATGCCGCATGGTTAATTATCCCAACTTGATTTTTTCTTTCTGATGCTTCTAATACAACAGCTCCTGCCCCATCTGCATAAATCATTGAGTCTCTGTCAAAAGGATCTGCCATTCGTGACAGTGTTTCTGAACCAATTACCAAACACTTTTTTGCGTATCCAGATTTTATAAAAACATCTGCCTGAATCATTGCTTGCACCCAACCGGGGCAACCAAATACCACGTCGAATGCTACACAACTAGGGTTATTTATTTTTAATTGATGCTTCACTTTTGATGCTATTGATGGAAGCATATCGGGCACCGGTTTGTCGAAAGGAACGTCTCCAAAATTATGTGCTACAATAATTTGGTCAATTTCTTCTTTATCAATCTTGGCCTCGTTAATCGCTCTTTGGGCCGCAATTGTTGCCATATCTGAATTCAACATGGTTTCAACTGCGTACCTTCTTTCTTTTATACCTGTAATTTGGAAAAACTTCTCAATAATATCTTCGTTATTACTAGATAGTTTTATGCCGTTTTCACCATAAAATGAACTTTGGATAAAATTTGAATTTTGTACAATATTTTCAGGGATATAAGAGCCTGAACCCGAAATAATTGAAGTTACCATAAATTAAAATTTTTTACCAAGTTGATCTAATTCAATTTAAGGATGTAAACTTTATTCAATTAAGGTACAACGCAAACAGGTAAAAAAATAGAATTAATTTATTGATTTAAAACCACATAAACACAATTACATTACACTACATAAATAAGAAAAAGATCAATCAAAACTTATGAAATATGGACCACCATTTTGTGTATTGAAAATGTTAGGTTTTGATTCAGCGTTTTGATTATTAGGTACAAAATTTTCTACGGCTTGAGACGATTTTTTATTGGTTGGTTTTATAATAAAATAATCATATTCCATCTTTCCTGCTGTGTCTCCTACTCCAATTTTAAAGTTTGGAAAGACTATACTATTATTTGACTTT
>JABAYK010000026.1 GCA_018609045.1 Flavobacteriales bacterium | reverse complement strand
ATGTTTCCGTTGTTGTCTTCAATACGCGAAATAAAAATTGGCTCAACATAAACACCCTTGTTGGCAAAGGTTGAGTTGGCTGCAGTAATTTCATAAACGCTCAAATCTGCAACACCTAAACACAAAGAAGGCACTTCATCTAAATGACTTTTAATACCGAGTTTTCGTGCCATGTTGATTACAGCTTTTGGCCCGAATTGGTCCATTACCCAAGCGGTTATGGTATTCATGGAGTTGGCTAATCCGTATTTTAAAGAAATCATGCCCCCATAAACATCATCAGAGTTTTGTGGACACCAATCTGGCTGGTTATCGGGCATATCAAAACAAGTTTGGATGTTGGGTACTTTGTAACAAGGCGAATAACCTTCTTGAATGGCCAATGAATAAACTATGGGTTTAAAGGTTGAGCCTACTTGTCTTTTGCCTTGCATTACGTGGTCGTAATTAAAGTAGCGGTAATCAATTCCTCCCACCCAAGCCTTGATAAAACCTGTGTTTGGGTCCATGCTCATGAGGCCGGCCTGCAAAAAGCTTTTGTAATATTTTATCGAATCCCAAGGAGTCATGATGGTATCAATTTCTCCCTTCCAAGAAAATATTTTCATTTCCGTTGGAGTGTTGAATGAAATTTCGATAGAATCTGCAGAAATGCCTCTAGCTTTTAGGTTTCTGTATCGTGGAGAGCGATATTGAGCCTGATTTAAAATTTGTTTGGCTTGGGTGTCAGAAAGTCTGCTGTCGAACAATCCCATTTTTTTATTCTTCAGTTTTGAAGCGAAAACATCTTGCAGCTCACCACCCAAATGTTCTTCAACAGCTTCTTCGGCATATTGCTGCATTTTAGAATTTAGAGTGGTGTAAATTTTCAATCCATCTCCATAAATATCATACGGACTTCCATCAGGTTTGTGAAGTACATAATTACCTTCTTCGTCTTGCTCGGTAAAAACTTCGCGCAAGCGTAACCTTAAAACCTCTCTAAAATAGGGCGCTAAACCCGTTCTGTGGTCAACTCTGGTAAACTTTAAGTTGATGGAATCTTGTTTTAAAGAGTCAAATTCTTCTCTGGTAATCATGTTGTTTCGTAACATTTGGGCGTAAACCACATTTCTGCGATGCATTACTGTATCTGGTCTTCTTACTGGGTTAAACAAGGCTGGATTTTTTGCCATGCCTACCAAAACTGCAGCCTCGGGGAGCGATAATGAATCTGGTGAAGTATTAAAGTAAATTCTTGAAGCCGATTTGATGCCCACCGCATTGTTTACAAAGTCGAACTTGTTGAGGTACATGGTGATGATTTCCTCTTTTGTGTATTGCCTTTCGAGCCTTGCAGCAATTACCCATTCTTTAAATTTTTGTAAGCCGCGTTCAATCTTGCTAGCAGGCCTATCGTGAAAAAGCATTTTGGCCAATTGTTGTGTTAGGGTAGAGCCTCCACCTTTACTCATTTGGCCTGTTGCAACACCATAAACCACTCGGCCTAAAGATTTTAAATCGATGCCTGAATGGTCGTAAAATCTTTCATCTTCTGTGGCTACAAGGGCTTTAACTACATTAGGCGAAATGTCTTCAAAATGTACGTTTGAGCGATTTTCACGGTAGTATGTACCCAATAAAACTTGGTCGGCAGTGTAAATTTCTGATGCGAGATTACTTTTTGGATTTTCTAACTCTTCGAAGGTGGGTAAAGGTCCTAATACATCATGGGCAACCAGGTAAATAAAACCTGTAATCGATAAGGGTGGAATGATTAGCAACAACCACAAAATCAATACATACTTGGCGTAGCTTTTCTTTTTAGCTGGTTTCTTTTCGGGCAAAGTCGTAGAATTTTTTCAAAATTAACTTTAAACGCAAACGCAAATATTGGATAATGTGGTAACTATAAACAGTTAAAGTTTGATAAAAGGAAATAATTAAATTTTAAATTATGAATGTTGAATTATAAATAGTTCTCGATACTTCTTCCGCTGCGCTTCAGAAACTCGAACTGACTCAGGTTTTTATTAATAAGATTCCTTTTTTCGCTTTGCTACAAGGGAATGACGGAGAGCCAAAAAGAAACGTCATTCCCATGCAAATGGGAATCTCATTTTTAGGAAATGAAAGTCAGAAAAAAACACTAAAGTGTATTTGTTAAGGACTTATGAAAAGTTCTCGATACTTCTTCTGCTTTGCTTCAGAAACTCGAACTGACATGTGGTTTTGCTTCAGAAACCTGAAGGCTGGTTATTAGTTCAATATCTATTACCTAATACCAATAAATAAGTTTCTTTTGCAAGAACATGGAATTGCGGCAACCTTTAATACCAATTGTAATTTTAAACTGGAATGGTTTAGAAGTTACCGAAGAATGCTTGCAAGCACTCAAAATCCAAACCTACCAAAACTTCGAAATTCATTTGGTAGATAATGGCTCGCTAAAGGCAGAAAAGAAACAATTAAAGGCGTTGGTTGAAGGCAACCCAAAAGTTATTTTATACGATTTTGAAGAAAATTTAGGTTTTGCTAGGGGTTGTAATAAAGTTTTGAGAAGGCTCATTGAGGCTAAAAAATACCAATATGTAGCCTTGTTAAATAATGATACTGTTCCCCAAGAAAATTGGCTTTTCGAGCTGGTGCAAGCCACACAAAAAATGGGTTGGGACATGGTGGCATCAAAACAATTGTTTTACGAAGAACCTCAAATTATTGATAATGCTGGGCTAACCTTGTTGGCCACAACAGAAATTTTACCCATTGGGGCAAGAGAACATGCCAAAGATTTTGTGAAACCTTTTACTTGCTTATGTCCAAGCGCAGGAGCTGGTTTTTACAAGTTAGAAATTTTTGAAAAAGCAGGTCTCTTCGACCCGTTTTTTAAAACCTGTTACGAAGATGCCGAACTTGGTTTGCGTGCTGCATTGCAAGGCTACAAAGCAGGGTATTGGCCAAAAGCCAAAATTTTACATCGGGTTAGCTATTCGGTAAACCGAATAAAAAAAGACGATTATGGCAAGGTGCTTCAAACCAACATGCTGTTCGCATATTTCGGCAATTTGCCATTTATTTTTAGAATTACCTTAGGAAATTTAGCCTTATTAAAATCAATTTTAGTTGGATTGCTAGGCGTATTAACATTCAGGTTTAGTTTAACAAAATCGCAATGGGGCGGCTGGGTACTCTTTTTTAAATTCCATAAGGCTAGGAAACAAAAGCAAAAAAGTACAAAAGCAACACTTTCCAATTCAAAAATTTGGAAGCTTCACAAATCATTTTTTGGCTATTAC
>JABAYK010000157.1:8351-22237 GCA_018609045.1 Flavobacteriales bacterium | reverse complement strand
GTTCCTTTATAGGTTAGGTCAACTTTTTCGTAATAAGCTACCTCAGATATTCTTCTTATTTTTTTTTCTGAATGAAGTTGTAATTGAGGACGATTGGTAATGGGAACAATTCTACAGCTTTGAAATAGTGAAACAGCAATAAGAATTACTACTCCAAACTTTTTTTTCATTTATTGTAATATTTCATGGCCTCAGGCAAATACTCTTTTAAGTCGTTTATTCTTGTTTCATGGCTTGGATGTGTACTCATAAATTCTGGAGGTTGTTGACCTCCTGCTTCGCTCATTCTTCCCCAAAAATCAATTGCTTCTTCAGGATTATATCCTGCCATAGCCATAAAAACTAACCCCATCATATCTCCTTCACTTTCATGGCTTCTAGAATATTTTAATGAACCCAATTGAGAGCCTAAACCATAAGAACTTAAAAAAATATTTTTTACCATATCAGGTTTCTCCTCCAAAGCTTTAGAAAGGCCAATACCTCCCATTTGAACTGCCAATTGTTGACTCATTCTTTCGTTACCATGTCTTGCAATTGCATGAGCAACTTCATGTCCCATTACAACAGCTATTCCTGCTTCGGTTTGGGTAATTGGTAAAATTCCGGTATAAAATGCAACCTTACCACCTGGCATACACCAAGCATTTACCATGTTTTCTTCTATAACATTAAACTCCCACTCAAAGCCTTTTGTTCTTTTACTTTGGTTGTGGCTGTCTAAATATTTCTGAGCGGCTTGTGCTATTTTATCACCTACTCTTTTTACCATAATAACGCGGTCATCATTTTCAGGCAAAATTTTACTTTGCGCCAAAACGTCTTGATATTGGGTAAAACTCATTCCCATCAATTGACTTTCGGGTAATAAATTAAACTGTCTTCTTCCGGTTACAGGCACTTTAGAACATGCATTAAGCAAAAAAATAGTTGCTAATGCTAAAGATATTTTTATTAAAATTTTCATTTTATTCGATTTCGGCAGATAATCCTCTTCTTAATAATTCTGAGCAAATTGGTTTTAACTTATCGTACTCTCCATTTTTAACATCGCATTTACCTTTGTAATGAACAATATAAGTGCATTGTGTAGCTTGCTCAGGTTCATGTTCACAAACATCAATTAATGTTTCAATTACAAATTCGAAAGAGTTTACTTCATCGTTGTAAAGAATTATTTTTTTAGTTTCTTCCGTTAAGGTTAAAACATCTTCTTCGTATTCGGTTTCTGTATTTGAGTTAAAAAAGTTTTTGGTATTTATTTTAATCATTGCTGACTCATTACTTTTCTTGCTTTTTCGGTATCAATTCGACTACCGTTTTGCAAAGCTACCACAAAAGCATCGCTCAATCCTTTTGTTACCATTTCATTTTTAAAGTTGTTAGCTTCATTATAGGTAGAAAAATTACCAACTACATATTTGGTTAAGTTAGATTCAGATTCATCAATATCAACTCCATAACTTGTAAGACCTAAAATTACTTTTGCTGCCTCTACCGGAATACCTTTTGAATAAGCCCCTACTTGAACCCTAAAATTAATTTTTGGTTTACTTGGGCTTGTGTTAGAAGTTCTTGGTGAATTACTTTGCGGATTATTGTTTCCATTAGAAACATTATTTGTTGCTGAAGGAGATTGGTTATTACTAGAAGTTTGACTTGGTGAAGATGTTGTGGATTGAGATTGAGATAAATTAGTTCCTGATTTACTTATTGTATTTCTAGCAACTTCGGGGTTTACCCTATTTTTATTTGAATAAGAAGTAACAAATGCATCAGTAATTCCTGCGGCAACAATTCTATTTTTAGCTGCAATAGCATCTTGAATATTTTCGAAAACACCTGAGTTGTATCTCAAGAAGCCATTATCAGTTTTGTAAACTGCTATTGGCGAAACATTTTTAAGATCTGAAGGGGTAACAGGTTTTCTAAACACTCCTATTTGAACGG
Organism: Flavobacteriales bacterium; assembly: GCA_018609045.1. Classification (GTDB taxonomy): domain Bacteria; phylum Bacteroidota; class Bacteroidia; order Flavobacteriales_G; family Salibacteraceae; genus JAAZVO01. The sequence goes on along the minus strand of JABAYK010000157.1, from coordinate 20,287 downwards.
TATAAAAGGTTCCATTCAAATTGGTCATGTCAGTAATTTCAGGATTTTGAATATTGCTTTGAACTTGTTCAGGAGAAATAGTTTTTGGCGGAGTTTGAGGCAAGTTGCTAATGTTTACAGGAGCTTGGGCTGAACCATTATTGGAAGTAGCATTAGAAGAAACACTACTAGTAGGACTCGAAGACAATGAAGCCAAAGGAGCGCCTGCTAAATTCACTAAGTCTCTTGCATCGGCTGCTGAAACTCTTTTACCATTGTAATATGCCACAACAAAAGCATCTGGGTAGCCAATTTTTCTGATTTCATTTTTGGCCAAATCTGCAGGAGAAAACCCTTCGAACATACCAGCCGTGTACCTAATTAAATTGTTTCCTGCATTTTCTGCGGTAATTGGGGCAAATCCTCTAAAAACGCCAGGTTCAATTCTTTTAGAAAAAGCTCCAATTTGAACTTTATAAACTAACCCATTTGGTAAAACTGGATCGAATTGAATAGGTTGAGCTTCATTATAATAGGCAGTGGTTGCATCACCAATTTTAAAAATTGACTTTGTTTGAGGATCATATTTAACTTCTAAATCTTTTAAATTCTCCCCTGCATAAAACTGAGATGCTTTAACTGATTCGGGAATTGGAACATTTACATTTCCTGCCGCACTAGCAGTTGAATTAGAGTTGGTATTTGTTGGTTTGCTATTATCAGCCAACACCCCACCAAAACTTCCGCCTTGACCCTTTGGTTTGTTTTCATAAGATACAATCATGGCGGCAATTGCAGGGTTTAAACTAGCCACATAATCTTCTAGTTCTTTTTTCTTGGTAATTGCATTGGTTGCTAACTCAGAAGCTGCTGCTTCCATCTGTTCTGCTTCTTTAACTTTAGCTTTTGCTGATTTGTCTAAAACATCTGCTTCTTGAAGCAACCTTTTTCTTTCTTCTAAATTAGTTTCTGTTGAGGCTTGCTGTCTTAACTGATTTGCTTTTGAAATATCACTCTCTGCCTCTGCCCTTTTTTTATCCGATTCAGAGTACATTACTTCGGCTTCTTTAATTGCCCTTTGGTAATCTTTTTTGAAGTTTTCGAATTTTACGAATTCTTCTTTCGACATTAAATCGCTTACTTCAGCTTCAGTTAAAACTTTATCGGTAGTTGGGAAATTAAAACTCGAAACCGCATTAGGTAAATTGTTTTTTACAATCGCAGATTTTTCTGTTCTTTTTATGGCTTCGGCCAATTGAATTAAATCTTTTGAAGCTTCAAGGTTTGCATTAGCTCTTTTTTCAATTGTAGATGCCTCAAGCAGTTTTCTTTGTTTTTCTTCTCCTTTTAAATCTTCTGCTTCAGTTTTTAATTTTTCAGCATAAGCTAAAGAATCTGTTCCAAGCTTATTTAAGGTTTCTGCTTGCTGTAATGTTTTTTGAATATTCTCTTCGTTTGCTTTAGGGTTAGATAAAGCATTTTTCTGTGCTTGATTTAAAGTTTCAACTCTTTTATTTTGTGCATCAACTTGAGCTTCAACAATTTTCTTCTCCGTTTTGGCAATTGCTAAGGCAGCAAAAATTTCTTGTTTTTTGGCTTCATCTGTTTCAGCTTCGTATACTGTTTGAAGTGTTTCAACAGACTTGTTTGCAATATCTAATTCTAGTTGTTTCGCATTAGCATTAAATTTAGCTGAAGCCAAACTTGTTGGTTCGCCACTCATAGCATTTAAACTCACCTTAAAATCGCTTGAACCTGGCTCAGCAGTATTTGGCTGATTTTGTTGTGTTTTAGGTTTAGATAAATCTGATAAAAGTTGGTTTACATCAGCCGTTTTGTAATCACTTTCACTATTGAAACTAACAGATTGTGAGTTAGAGGTTGAATAATTTCCAAGTGATGTATAAATAGCCGCAGCTTGATTGGCTAATTGAATAGATTTTTCATACTCTGCATTGGCTTGGGTAATAAGTTGGTTTCTAACAGCAGGATCTGTAGATTTATTAGCACTATCTGATAACATAATTGAGTTTACCAAACTATTTTGGGCATCGGCAGCAAGGCTTTTGGCCCTAGCTTTTGTCATTCCTGAGCTTACCCTTGGAACATTATCGCTTGGGTTATTAAATGCATATTGCATTACTCTTTGGTTAGTTTGGTCTAACTCATTTAATTTTCTGCTTTTGAGTTGATTTAAACTACCTAGTCTTTGCTCAATTATTAGCTTTTTATTTTGATCTGGCTCAACTGCAGCTATTTGTTCTAAATCATTTACTTCAGCATCAATGTCTTTTATCCAATTTTCGTTAATTTCTCTGGTTTTATACAACCTTAAAAAGTCATCTTCTACTTCTGCCAAGTTATTAAACTGATTAGAATAATCAGAATTATAACTTGTTTTCATAACATTGGATAAACTTTGATATTCAAGTTGTTTTTGCATTGCAGGTGAATTTGCTCCTTGCTCCCCAACCAAACCATTTTTTTGAATACTAACACGCTCGTAACTTTGGTTTGCTGCATCAACAATTTGTTTTTGTTGAGTTTCTAACTCGTCAATTTCTGCAGTTAATTTTTGCTTTTTGTCTTCACTAGTCGTTTCTCTTCTTTTCTTCTTTAAAAAGAAAATTTCGGTATCAAGTTTATATGACCATTTGTCGAGCAGGTCGGCCTTGGTAGATTCTCTTTTTACTTCATCCTGAATTGTATCTGCCTCGGTTAATAACGACATATATTCGCCCGAAAATTCAACTTCAGTAGGCAAAGTACCAATATCAACTGGTTTTGGTAAAGTATTTTCTACATAAGGAGCATCATCAGTTGAAGCAGTTAAAGGTAACTCTGCACCATCAGGAACTGGAAGAAAAAACTCTTCATAATAATCAGATTCAAAATTGTAATTGGCATAAGTTTCAGTTTGCAAACCTTGAGGCAATAATGCAGTCGAAACATTGTTTGATGTATTATTTAAATTTTGATTTGATATTTGGTTTGAATTGGAGGAAGATGAACTAGATGAAGAATTTACTTCCGTCTCTTCAGGTGAAGTTAGGTCATTTGTAGCAATTTGTTCTTGATTTTCTGTCGAGCTAGAATTAGTTGAATTGGAATTTTCAACTTGATTGTTTGAAGCCAAATTTGAGCCATTGCCTTGTTCACCTTCAGATGTAATGTTTGATTTTGATGTATTTGAGGAGTTTAAATTTGAAGTTGAATTTTGAGCCGTATTTGTTTTGTTAGCTTGGGCCAAAGCGCTCATAGATGAAATGGCCCCAAGTTCAATGGCCTTGTCAGCAGGAAATGCAGTAGAGCTAATTGAAGAAGCTAATTCGGTTTCTTGCTGCTGTTTTGTTTTACTTGGATTTACTTTTGCATCATACTCTGGAGCCGATTTTAACTGCTGCTTTAAATTATTTTTTTGAACTTCTGCTGCTGCAATTTCTTCTTGTGCTAAATTAATTTCGCTTTCGCTAGATTCTATAGTAATTTCAAGATTTGCAATCTCTTCTTCTAACTGTCTTGCCTTTTTCTTTTTGGAAGTTCCCGCTAATTCCGTTTTTAAATTTTCTAATTTGGTTTTATCTGAAATTAAGGCTCCAGAAAGGTCATTTATATATGTATTTTGTTTTTCAATTTCATTTTCTTGTTGCTTATATTTAGTTAACAAATCATTATAAACAACTTGGTTTCCAGGGTTTTCTGTAGACTCTTCATACCCTATCTCTACTTCTTCTAACGAAGATTTTATTTCATCTAAATATTCTAAGTCAGATGAGGTTTGTTCATTTTTTATGGCTGAGGCAATAGTTTCTTTTTGATCTTTAGCAACTTTAGCTTGCTCTCTTCTCTCTTCAGCTTTTGCTTGATAAATCGCCGACAAATCATTAGCTGCATTTGCAGTAAACTCATGCTCGGTTGCATCTTGTGTTAAGTTAGAAATTTCTTCAGCAATTTCTGGGTCTTCTGCATTTGGCCCCTCTTGAAGTTGGGTTAATTGGACTTTTTCGTTTGCGGCTAATTCAGCATATTTTTGATTTGTTGCTTTGGCTAAATCGGCTTGTTTTTGAAAAGATGTTGCATCATTACTTAATTGTTTTTCAAGTTCTTGGGCTTTATTTAGCAACTGAGGTAAATCCATTTCTGCTATAGAATTTGCATTTTGAATTGGCTCATCTATTGCTGCATCCGCGGTTGAACTCGTTGTATTAGTGTTTTTTGAATCAGATGTTTTGGGGTCGCTTAAAACCAATTGAGGCCCTGTATTTTCCTGTTTTGGTTTAGCCTCTGTAATTAACTGCGGGCCTTTTTCTTGGTAATTAACCTCTAAGTTAGCTTGGGCAACAATTAGCTCAACAGGTAAAGGTAATTCCTCAGCAGGAAGCTCTTCATCAAGCAAATTGGTAATAATTAACTTTTCACTATCCCCCTCTTTAACAATTTCCATTTTTTGCATCAATGGAGAAAATACTTCTCGTTTAGGCATTTCAACCACACCGGCATGAGTAATCAAACTATTCTCTTCTTCAACCAGAAATCTGAATTTACCAGAAGAAGGTAATTTTATGTTGTAATTTCCATTTTTGTCGGTTTGAAATGTACCTACTGTTTCATTTGAGTACATATCTTCTACCGTGATGGCAGCTGTTTTTGAGTTTGGAGAAACAAAGGTGCCTTTTACCAACGAAAAATCGATTGGCAACCTTTGCATGGCAATGTTGTAAACATTAACTGCAGGAGATTTACTGTACCTATTTGATGCAAAATATGCTCTATCTTGAGTTTCGTTTGTAATCATGAAAAAGTCATCAAAAGGAGTATTTACTGCAAAGTCAAGATTTACAGGCTCGCCCCAAACCCCATTGGTTTCATCGTAAAACGATCTAAAAATATCGTATCCTCCCATGGTATTGTGCCCTTTTGATGAGAAATACAATACTTTTCCGTTAGGGTGAATAAACGGATAATCATCATCATAATTGGTATTAATAATTGAAGGAAGTTTAAATGGTTTACTCCAACCGTCATCAGTTTTATCAACCAAATAAAGGTCTCTGCCTGTTTCACTTTTATCTTCAATGCTAGAGAAATAGAGTCTATCGGCATTATCTGGCAAATACATTACAGATTGAATATTGTTTTTCTTTTCGTAAGCAGTCATAAACTCTTCTGGCTTTACGATTAACTTTCCTCCATATTCTTCTAAATTGTAGGCTCTAAAAAAATCAAGAATTGTACTAGCACTTTTTTCGTAAACTACAACATCTGTAATGGTTTTGAGAAGTGTTTGTCCATTGTTACACATTCTTATCATTCCTTCAGCATCAAAATCTTTTAATGTTTTGCCTTTTGCCTTGTTTTTAAACTTCTCGTAGGAGTTAATAGCTTCTTTAAAATTAAAGTTAATATGGTATGCTTGGCCTAAAAAGAAGTATGCTTCAGGATTTACATCTGCTTGAGAAGCCGCAAATTTTAAATAGGTTAATGGTTCTTCAGGATCTTTGCTAGAATAAATTAAACAGGCCCCATATTTATAAGCATAATTTGCATCTTTTGGATATAAACTTATTAATTGAGAGAAAAGTTGGGTAGCTTCAACGTACTTTTTTTGCTCAAAAAGTTCGTCAGCACCTTTTTTTAGATCCGCTTCGTTTTTATAGTCATCTTGGGCAAACAACCCTAAAGTGCTAATTATCAACAAAAAACTTAAAGCAAAACTTCTTAACTTAAAGAAAATCAAATTTTTATGATTAAAAAGTAATAATCGCAAATAAAAACAAAAATATCAACCAAACCTTACCATAACTTATAAACGAAAAACATGTGATAACCTGCGATTTAACATCTGTTAATCTGAATCGAATTTTTTTAGAAATTGAATTTTCTTGGCTTCAGATCCTAAAATATAACGATACCTTGCTTTTCCTTTTTCACGTTCTAGTTTGTTCTTTTTGGCTTCTTTTACAATGGTATTGAATTCGTCATTTGAAGAAACTGCTTGCAATATTTCTGCCCTATAGTTAAAATAAAACCAATTTGTTCTTCCTAACTCTAAGTATACATTTAGTTCGTCTGCAGACCTTCGTTTTACAATTTCAATTTTTCCATATACATAAAAGTTTAGTTCATCTTTTAAAATGTTTCCTAATCCAATTGGACCTTCAGAAACCCAAGATTCAGTTTCATCGTTCCATTTAAAGTTTACATCACTAAAAAATATTGATTTTTCGAGACCTTTAGGAAACCTTCTAAATTTTTGGTAAAGACTTAATTCTGAAATAATTCGATCGGTTTCTTCTTTGCCTAATAATTCTTGAACTCCACGCTTATATACATTCCTATCAAAGTCTACCCTGTCTAAATCTTTAATTTTTAGCACTTCATCTGCCACTAGCTTGAGTGCTTTATTTTCAAAATAAAAATCTAAAAGCCAAACTCCCTCCATTTTAGATGAATCTCCAACTGTATTGTTAATTATGTTTCCAGCCAATCTATTTTCAATTCTACCTAAATCGGCACCAAATCTAATTTTGCCTTCCCCTTCTACCGCGCAAGTATTTTTATTTAACTGAATGTAATTTCCAGGTAAACTTTTTTGGGTAATTTTTTGAAGGTTTGAAACGATATAAGTTTCTGCAGGTTTATCATAAAACATAAAGCCTGTAGAATTAAAAATACTGTGATCTGATGCTTTATCAGATTCTGACAAAAAAGTTGAATAGGTAGAATATGGATCGGATGATTGGAAAATACTTGCAAATAAATTCGACCTATCATTACTAGCAACGGTAGAATCAATTGGTATATAAATCTCTTCGGGATCTATTTCGGCTTTAAACTCAAACCAATTTAATTTTAAAGCATCGCAGGTATGAAAAATTTTACTGTATCCAGAAAATAACAACAACGGTTTAGCCGCCTCAAGTCTTACAGATCCAAAATAAAGGTAATCTGGTGATAAAGAAAAGCCAACCTCTTTTTTAATATCTCCAGTTGCCACAGTTTGATAGGTTGTATCTAAATAAATTTTATTGAGTTCAATAGTTTGTTTGTTTTTGGTTTCATCAATGTAGTCAATTTTACCCGTTCCTTTATAATTTAATCTGCCCAAAACGTTGAGATTTACTTCATAAATTTTATGGTATTCTGTGGTGGTATTGGCTGTGATAGTTGCATTTTTTAAAGGGTCCATTTTAGCAGCGGCTCGTATGGTAATTAAACCACTATCAGGATATACGAAGGCATCACCAACAGGCAAGATTTTTACTTCTTCGGCATTAATAATTTTTGTATTGTAATTGTACTTTGCTGCTGATGAATAAAAGTTAAGTGAATCTTGGTCTGGATGGACCGAAGTAAATTTAGAACCTTCTAAGCTTAAACCCGATTTAGCCTGCTCTTCAGTTACTTTACCCCCCGAAAGTTCAATTACTTCTGAATCCATGTACCATGTAAACCTATCCATTCTAGCAATGTATTGGTTTTCGGGGAATTCAATTTCACTTGAACCACCATTGGAAATAAACAAAGCTTTTCTCTCTTTAAAATCAACATGAGCGTTAACGTTACTTGTGTTGAAAGTTAATGAATTATCAACCAACGATTTTAAACGAAAATCTGCCGTATCACTATAAAATTCAATAAACTTAAAAAGGTAATCTTTAGAGTAAAGTGTTGCCTCCTGAAACTCATACTTTCCTCCTCCTCTAAGCTCTTTAGGATTGTAGTTGATTTTTCCACTAAACTTAGATTCGCCATCGTAAAAACGCATTGGCTTTTCTTTTGTGGCAACAGTCATAAAATCTTTTCTAGGCTGCCATTTTACAAACACATCCTGCCCTGTAACTGGAGGATATTCCACTTCACCTAATTGTTCTTCTATTATGTAATTTTCGGCCATACCAAAGGCATAATCTGGATGAAAATAAAGCGCCTTTGACTCTGTTGTGGATGTTAGATATTCCAAATATCCATCTCCCCTTAAACCTTCATTACTTAAATTTATGGTTTGGAAAAATTTACCTTTTCCTCCGTAAACTTCATAACCCTCTGGAGGAGTTGGCCTAGAAAAACCTAATGAAAAATCTTCTTGCAACAAAAGAGTTTCTTCGAACTCGGGAAAAATTCCTGCTGAGGCAAAAGTCCCATCAAATTTCAAACTCTTATTTTCGAAATTATCTACACTGTCAATTACAAAAGGTATGATTTGAAAATAAAAACTATCTCGAGCATATACCCCACCTTGCGTAGCGCGCTGATCATAATATGCATACGAATTTTCTTTTGAAGTAAATATTGGATATCGTTTAAGCTGCTTTAAACCAGATTTATTTCCTGGTGAATCAATTTCAAGTTCTCCATTTACATTTTCGAGAACTGTTTTTACCCTTTTTTGCTGTTTTCTGCCTGCCTCATCAAGTTCATCTGATTCAACATATATTCTTAAAGAATCAATATTGGGTAGATCGAATTTGAAATTATCGTATGAAAATGAATGTTGATTACCAAAAATCTCAAAGTTTCCGGCGTTTACAATTCCATTGAATGTAAAATCACGGTTCTTTTTAAGGTTTATTTTTTGACCTTCTGGATAAATGTAAACTAAATGAGAATCACTTAATAAAATCACATTCAAACCTTCAATAGTCATATCGTAATTAAGCAAATTGAGTTTGGCATTCATGCCTTTTTCTGGTTGGGAATTGAACTGAAGAATATCATAGTCAATTTTACCAGATTTGGCCAAAACAAAGTTGTACAACTTTTCTTTTACCTGAATTTCACCTTTATCGAAATCATAATTTAAGTATCCAAAATTTGAAAGTTCCAACAACATCATTTTGGCACTTGTTAGCGAAACATTCATGTTTTTGGCAGCTTCTTCTAAAGTAAATTCATTTCTACCTAAAACATCGGCACACCTTTTTACCCTTACTAAAGGATGTAAATCATCTATACGATAGAGGTTATCATATCTCTCTTCTTTAAAATACTCTAAAGATTCAAAAAGTCCATCACGAATAGTACTTCCAAAAAGAGCTTCCATGGTAATAATAGGATCATCAATTTTCCAATAAAGCACTTCAAATCTCATATCAATACTATGGAAAGTATCGTAGTACGGCGATTTTGTAATATCTTCTCCAGTTCGGGTCAAAGACAAAAGCCGCTCTTTTCTTAAAAACTGAAGTTTAACACCAGGATGGAAGATTGAATCTTGGTCTAAATAAATTACAATTTTGGCTCTTTCGGTTGTTATTCTTTCGTCTCGAATAGAAAAACTCAAAGCGCTTGCTTTTAAAAATGGTTTATCGTCTTTGTAAAAAATTAATTGGGCTTTTTCTTCTCCAGAACCCTTTCCTAAGAATTTTGAACCTTGTTGAGAGAACCCACCATCATAATCTACATTTGGGTCTAAATTTTTGATTTTTAACCTCTTGTCAAATGAAGTAAACCTCGGATAAGTGGCATTATCTTTTTTAACGTTGGCCAATATTTTTTCTTCCAACTCTCCTTCTAAAGTAGCATCTCCAAAGTAATTTGGGTTGTGAAATAAGGCGGTGTCTACATTAAAATAAGGATGCCTCATGTCAATTTTGTAATTTTCCATTAAGGCATATACTTTTTCTGGGTCAAACCCTGCCCTGCTCCAATCTATTTTACCTGAGTTTCCTTTCCATAAGTTCTGCATTGGATAATAGTTACCCGAAGTTCCATGAATTAAAGAGGTATCTTCTTTAGCAAAGCAGTATAAATCAAGCGATGGAAAAAAAACAACTGGTTCATTCCCATCATTATCGAAAATAAAATCTGAATTACTAGATTGCCATGTAGTTGTGTTGGTTTTGTAAAGTGCGTTTTGCTCAAACAAATCGCTACTAAATTCCAAAAACTCAACATATTTTCTTTTGTTTCGACCTTCAATTAATTGATCGATACTTACATGCCACTTTTGGAAAATATAATAGGGTTTTCCTGAGTTTTTGTAACGCATTACAGAGTTTAAATAATTATAAAACTCAGGAATTGGAAGCATGCGTTTTTCATTCATTTTATTGCAAACTTCATAGACTTTGGCTCTTTCGTTATCCTCAAATGCGCCTCCAAACCAAATTTCTTCAAACTCTTTCATAAATTTTCGAGCCTCAGGTTTTTTGGTGCTTTTAAAATAGCCGTCCATTTCTTTAAAAAATTCAGTTGAATCTTCAGTAAAAACCTCAGGCCTTTGCGCCATTAGGTTTGCACTAAAAAAGAAAATAGCTACAGAAAGAAAAAGCTTAATAATTTTCATTTTTTGAAATGCAACATTGCCCAATCGTTTTGATGATTAGTTGCTAGTATTTTTAAATTTAGGTTATAAGCTAAGTTGTTTAATTCGTGAACATCTTCTAAGTAAAAACCAGATAAAAATAAGTTGCCCCCAGGTTTTAGGTAATCGTAATAATTTGAAATATCTTGTTTAATTACATTTTTATTGATATTGGCTATAACATAATCAAACTTAAATTGAGGAACATCTTCTAAAACTCCTTCAATCCAATTAATACCTGAAACATTACTTTCTTTCTCGTTGGTTTGAGCATTTTTAAATGCCCAAGGGTCGTTGTCTACCCCTACAACTTTAATTGCATTTTGCATTTTAGCGTAAATAGCCAAAATACCAGTACCACAGCCAACATCTAAAACAGATTGATTTGTAAAATCAATACCCAACATTGTTTTTAGCGTCAAATAGGTGGTATCATGATGTCCGGTGCCAAAAGACATTTGAGGGGTAATTACAATTTCATTTTTAATTTGGTTTACTTTCTCGTGAAAGTTAGCTCTAATTACCAATTTATCTTCAACAATTATTGGACTAAAATTACTTTCCCAAGCTGCATTCCAATTGGTAATTGGGAGTTTTTCTACTTTATAATCTCTAGAAATACTTAATTTTTCAAAAACTGTGTTTAGCAAATCTTTGTTAAATAAACCTTCGTTGATGTAGGCTTTTAGAATGTCTCCTTCTTGCTCGAAGGAATCAAAACCAATATCATACAATTCTGCAATTAGTAAATCTTGCTCATCGTCAGGTACATCAAAAGAGATAAAAAGGTAATCCATAAATTAAAATGCGTTGATAATTGCCAAAAAATCGTTTGCGTTTAATGATGCTCCCCCTACTAATCCACCATCAATGTCTGGATTAGAAAAAATCTCTTTTGCATTATTGCCTTTTACGCTACCACCATACAAAATAGAAATTTCAGAGGCACCACCTTCACCCAAATACTTTGCCAAAAGCCTTCTTATTACAGCATGCATTTCTTGAGCTTGTTCTGGACTTGCAGTTTCACCTGTTCCAATGGCCCAAATAGGCTCGTAGGCTACAATTAATTTCTCAATTTCTTCTTTATTTAATTGATTAAATAAATCTTCTAACTGATTGGTTACAAAATGAATATGATTTCCTGAAGAACGCTCTTGCAAAGGTTCTCCACAACATAAAATAACTTTTAAATTATTGGTTTGAGCTTGTTTTATTTTGCCTAGTAATTGGGTATTTGATTCGTTAAAATATTCTCTTCTTTCAGAGTGGCCTATTATTACATATTCGGCTCCAACCGATTTTAACATTGATGCAGAAGTTTCGCCGGTATATGCTCCTTTATCGAAACGAGAACAGTTTTGTCCACCTACTTTTATGGCACTATTTTGAGTTTGACTTACAGTTTGTGGAATAAAAACATTTGGAGTGCATAAAATTACTTTTGGGGTATTACCGAGGTTTTGTGTAGAGTTTACCAAAATCTTGGTTAACTCGTTGGCTTCTTGCGCATTCAAATTCATTTTCCAATTGCCTGCTACTATATTTTCTCTCATGTTTTTACTTTTTGGTTAAAACCAAAAATAACAAAACACAGCAATGAAAAAATGCAAGGAAAAATGGGTTTTTAGAAAGTTTTAAAAGAGTAATT
>JABAYK010000157.1:0-8341 GCA_018609045.1 Flavobacteriales bacterium | reverse complement strand
TTTTTGTTATAAATAACAATTAAAATTATCTGTAAAATAATTGATATTCAATTTCAGAGTTTAAGAGAAAAAAAATTAAAACCCAATTTTAAAAATCTACAATAATGCCAATAGTAGGTAAAATAGTACCAGCAGAATTATTAATAAATTGGGTTTGGTACTGTGTTGGGTCTAAAGGGTTTACCAAAGGATTTCCCATATCATCTCTAACCACATCTAAAAATGCAGGTTGATCTGCAGCGGCGTTGTAAACATTTTGAATATCAACATATAGGTTTATTGAAAGCTTTTCTAAAAACCATGTTTTGTCTACCCTGATATCTAATTGAGAAAATGCATCTAATCTTAGACTATTCAATTGGTCAAAATCTCTTACCCCTGCTCCTGTTACATTCCAATTTTGAATATTTGAAGATGCATCAACATCAAACGGAGTATAAGGTAAACCACCTGCATATCTCCACCTTAAACCGGCTTCCCAATTGTTTTTAAACTTTTTACCTGTGGTTAATGTAACAAAGTTTCTGCTATCCCAAGCAGAGCTGATAAAATCGCCATCCGCGTTTTTAAATTGGCTTCTCACAAAAGTGTAGGCTAATATTCCATAAATACCATTTGATGCCCTCCTCTGAACTAAAAATTCAACGCCAAATGCCCTACCCTCATTAATTGATGCTGTTGGCTCGTTACCAATAACACCAAAATCAGCTCCTAGGTTGGCTAGAGAAATACTATCCGTTAGTAGCATCGGGTAATTGCTGTAGCCTTTATAAAAGCCTTCTACTGTAATTTTTGTTGATTCATTTGGGTTGTGTTGAACACCTGCAACAATATGATCACTTTGTATGTAGGTTGTGGTGCTTTTATTTACTAAGTCGCCTGCTGCATCTCTGTACCCTAATACTGTGTATGGTGTTAATTGATAGTATCTACCTGTATTAAAATTTAAACTCCACTTTTCGTTAAAGGCATAAGAGGCTGAAATACGGGGTGAAAACTGATTTAATAAATTGGCCATGTTAGAGTTATAATTTGCCCCATCTGTTCTAAAGCCTAAAGAAACGGTTAACCTTCCATCAATAAATAGTTTCGATGCTTGACCAAAAATTCCGTATTTTAAAAAGTCTAGTTCTGATGTAAAATCTCTGATTATAATACCATTTGTTGTTGCAATTTTGTTGAATGTATTGTTACTGTAAACCACATTTTCGAAGTTTACTCCCAAGTTTAATTTAAAATCGTTTTTACGATAAGTATTTTCAATCCTGAGCTTGTTTTCTTGCTCTCTTGAGCCATATTCTAAAATCTTTTTTGATGGATCCGATTCATCGTTATCTTCATACTTAGTAGCTACATTATTAAGCATATTTCTGCTTAAAACAATAGTTTGAAAGCTGTTTTTTGAATAATGCTTGTAAACGCCACCAATGGTGTAATTCCACTGATTGTTGATTGGCGTATTGCCCAAAATATAATTGTTTGATCTTATTTGTTCAGGATCTGTTACGCCATCGTTTGCATTTAAGTCTAAAGAAAATTGATCTAAAGCTCCTAAACTGATTAAAGAAAACTCGTTTTTGTTATTAAATTTATGTTTTACCTTAAACTGATAATCTTGGTATTGAGGTAAAATTGGCAAGCCAATTACTGTAAATAAAAATTGCAGGTAGCTAAATCTGTATGATGCAATAAAAGTGGTTTTATCTCCCAATGGGCCATCAGCTGCAATTGCAAAATCTGAAGACCCGATAGCACCTCTAAAGTTTAGTTTTTCTTTGTTTCCATCGAGTTGTTTAAATTCTAAAACCGAACTCAAAGCGTTTCCTCTATTCGATGGAAATGCACCAGTATAAAGGTTTACTTCTCTCACCAAATTCACGTTTAAAATACCAACTGGTCCACCAGATGAACCTTGGGTTTGAAAATGGTTGATGATAGGAGTTTCAATTTCATCAATGTAAAACCGGTTTTCATTTGGAGCACCACCCCTAATTATTATATCGTTTCTAAAACTTGGAGTTGCAGCAACACCGGGTAAAGATTGAATTACCCTAGATATATCTCTACCACCTCCAGGATTTTTCTCAATTTCTTCTATACCTAAAGTTTGCAGTGAAACAGGACTTTCTTCTGTTTTTCTAAATTTAGAGGTTTCAATTACCACCTCTTTTAATTCAGTAGAGCTAGAGTTTAGTTTTATTCCAACAAACGGGGTTTTAGAAGGTGTTACAAATAAATCTTCTGATAATTTTCTTTCATAACCAACAACCGAAATATCTAATTTAACATATCCAGGGTTTACGTTAGAAATGGTGAAGTTTCCATCAAAATCAGTAGCTGTTCCGTTTTGAGTTCCTTCAATAACTACGTTAGCAAATGGTACAGGCTCCTGAGTAGTTCCGTCAATAACCTTTCCTTTTATTGAGCCTAATTGCGCAAGCAATGGAAAAGAAACAAATAATATAACTATGGTAAAAAGTTGCTTCATGCAAATTGTGGTTAAATATTAAGCACTACAACAACGATTGTTTAATAGGGTTCAATAAAGGCAAAAAAAAATCCCCCAAAATTTGGGGGATTGAATTTTTACAATTTTAAATCGAGATTTTTTCCTCTTTCGTCTTTTATTCGCCAAAAACTTCGTTTAATTTTCGGAAGCTTTTTGTTTAGTGTTGCCGCGTATTCAGCAAACTTCTCATCTGTTTTATCATTAAAAAATGGATTGCCAACAATTTTGGTCATCACATTATTTATTTCTTTTTGTGGAACTTCTTCTAAGTTAGCCTTGTATTCTTTTATTGTATTTTGTTTATCAACACAATATCTAACGGGACCAAAATGGTTTTCTCCGTTAACTTTATAAATTATTTGATCTTCTGAGTTTAGAACAATATCAAGGGCAAATTCTTTTTCTTCCTTACTTCCTGATGTAATAAAATATTCAAGGGTTTTAATGTTTTCAATTACATCATCTCTTTTGGTTACATACTGCATAAACGTAAAATTACTTTTTAGTTATTAACTAAAATTTTCGGTGCGAATCTATTCAATTCATTTAAATAAATACAAAACAATAACCTAAAGTAAAAAAAAATGTTTGCGAAGCACGATTTTTTTTAAATAATTCACAAAAAAAACATCTCAAAATAACTTTCTTAATCATTGTATAATTGCAATTAATTTATTTTCAATTGGCTAAAAAATTTAATGTAAACACAGGTTACCAACGGTTTAACAAACCGCTTCTAGTTTCGTACCCGCGGAGTGGAACCAACTGGATTAGGTATGTTATTGAATATTTAACCCAAAAGCCCACGCCAGGTGAAACCAGGTTAATTAGGGGAAATAACATATTTTATAGGGCTATTAATGGAGATTTTGTGATAGATAGAGCCCATAATGGAGAGTTTATTATCAAAAAACACCCTAAGGTTTTTTTTATTTTAAGAAATTACAAAGAGTGTTTAATTAGGCAATTTAAAACCAAATGGACTGATTATCCAAATATTCAAACATTTTTAGAGGATGAATCATTGCATACTCCATGTAAATGGTATGTAAAAAACATTGATGTATTTAACCGATACCAAGGAGATAAAAAATTGCTGTATTTTGAAGATATGATAGAAAACCCCATTGAATTTATTGATGATTTGGTTGAGTTTTTAAATCTTCCGACAAAAAGGTTGGCAAATCTTAAAGAAAATTTAACCGACCATCAAAAAACCTCAGTGGGCCTTTACACCAAAAGGGGAAAAGAATCATTTACCAATGGAAAAAAAGAAAATTTAAAAATTCATTCTTCTACTCTATCAAAAAATCAATTGTTGGAGTTTGATTCATATTTTACAACCAATTTTCCTGAAATAACCGAAAAATACCTTAATAGGTATTTGGAAACACAAATTACCAACCAAAAGTAATTCTCATTTTTTGCCAATAATATTCTTGCCATCCTTGGGCATACCTATTGGCCAATCCAAAAGGAATGTCTTTATGGGTAAACTATAAAATCGTTTTATCACCTTCTTCTTTGAGTAAAAAAGATATTGTGCTAAAATAGTTTGATGGCCAATCTTCATCTCCTGCTTGCCAAGTTTGAATTATTTTAGTAAAAGGTTCCAGTGATAAATTTTCAACTAAAATATATCCATCATAAGCAGAATATTTTCCTCCAATCACCTCATTAATTTCACAGTTAGATTGAGTAAATTCTGAATGCAACTCACTATTTAATATAGCCTTGTAAAATTTTTTAGTGGAGCAATTAAAAGTTTCTGTTTGATGGATGGTTTCGGTTTTCATTTTTTGTTTGTTTTGAAAAATGAAATTACTAAAATTAAACATCTTAATAATTTTTGTTATCCTCATAGATTTTTTGGGAAATCCCTTAATTGCTCAAAACCATTGGGAAACATTAAATGTGCCTGTAGCATCGCGTTATGATGATGTTTTCTTTTTAAATGAGAATGAAGGTTTTGCAGTAAACTCAGAAGGCGAATATTTAAAAACCACAGACGGTGGAAAAACTTGGCAAATTGAAAAAACGTTTGATGAATATTTAAGATGTATTGAATTTATTGACTCTCAAATTGGTTTTATTGGAAGTTTAGATTCTGCTTTTTACAAAACCACAGATGGAGACTTAACTTGGATAAATGTTTCTAACCAATTAAACACACCATTTGCAATTCCTGGTATTTGTGCCATTAGCATTATTGATTCAGTAATATATGCAGGTGGCAAATGGAGCGGGCCTGGATATGTGGTAAAATCTACCGATAATGGAAACAAATGGGAATACTTAAATTTAGATTCATTAAGCAACGGAATTGTAGAGCTAGATTTTATTTCGACTGAATTTGGCTTTGCTGCCGGAAAATCTAACAAAACATTAGAAGGAGGTGTAATCTTAAAAACAGAAGATGGCGGTGATTCTTGGAAAAAGGTTGCCACCACAGGTTTTCCGAATGAGTATGTTTGGAAAATAAACCAAGTTTCAAATAATGTTTGGGTGGGTTCTATTCAAGGTAACCCTGCATCTAAAGCAATGAGGTATTTAAAATCTGAAGACAATGGCGAAACTTGGACAATTGAAACTGTTATTGATACTTTTTACCAATCGCAAACAATTGGTTTTGTAGATACAAACTACGGTGTAACCGGAGGGTTAAATCAATTATTCGAAACTCTTAATGGTGGTAAAACTTGGTCAAAATCTTCTACGGGTTCCAATTTTAACCGTTTTTTTAAGGTAAATGATACTACAGCTTTTTTAAGCGGAGCACAATTGTATAAATACTCAAAGAAGCCTTTAAACACATCTGAAGTAAAAATTAATTCTTCTCAGAGTTTAGAAGTTTACCAAAACCTTAATCAGTTAATCATTTCCTTTGCTCTTCCTCATAAATCTCATGTACAAATTGATTTGATTGATGTAAATGGAAGGCACATTCAACAATTAAAAAATGAGTTTCTAAATTCAGAATTTGTAAAGTTTTCAGCTCCCCTTTCAGAAATTAAGACTGGAGTATACTTTGTTGTATTGCACACGAACTATGGTGTAGAAGCAAAATCAGTAATGATAAACTTTGAATAAAAAACAAAGCCAATCTTATAAAATTGGCAATTAATAAACCTGTTGCTACAAAATAGTTTTAAATTTGCCGCCCCAATGCGGACCTGTAGCTTAACTGGATAGAGCACCGCACTACGGATGCGGAGGTTCGGGGTTCGAATCCCTGCAGGTTCACTAAGAAACAAAGGCTTACGATAATTATCGTAAGCCTTTTGTGTTTAACGACCGCTGAAAACTTGTTTTCAGAAAGGGAGTTGAACACAAAAGGAATAAATCATGAAATGATTTGTTAGCCTTTGTTTCGGAATTCGGAACCAAAAGGGATCATGAAATAATCCCAACAAAACTTGTTTTCAGAAAGGGAGTTGAACACAAAAGGAATAAATCATGCAATGATTTGTTAGCCTTTGTCTCGGAATTCGGAAAATTCACTTTTTCACAAAAACAATCTTGACAAAAATTTAAAGCCCAAATATTCAGCTATCTTAAAGCATTAATTTTATAGCGTGAATTGGAATCAATACATCAAATCATTCAAAAATTATTTAAAACTAGAAAAGTCTCTTTCAAAAAATTCAATAGAGGCTTATTTGGCTGATGTAGAAAAACTTACCCAATTTGTAGATTCAAATTTTTATGGCCTCTCTCCTACCCAAATCGATTTATCTCACTTAAGAGCTTTTATTCAATGGATTGCAGAAATTGGAATTTCAGCCCGTTCGCAAGCAAGAATAATATCAGGATTAAAAGCATTTTTTAAATTTTTGTTACTCGAAGAAATAATTCAAAATAATCCTACCGAATTATTAGAAGGTCCTAGGTTAAGCAGAAAACTACCGGAAATTTTGAGTATTCAAGAAATTAACCTAATAGAAGCCCAAATAGACCGAAGCAAACCCGAAGGTGAAAGGAACTTCGCAATAATAGAAACCATGTATAGCTGCGGATTAAGGGTTTCTGAGGCAATTTCCCTTCAAATTTCTAACTTATATTTTAACGAAGGTTTTATAAGGGTAACAGGAAAGGGACAAAAAGAAAGGCTTATTCCTATTGGAAGTTTAGCCATAAAAGCCATTAATATATACAAAAATGAAGTAAGGCTTCACCAAACCATAAAACCTCAATTTGAAGATATTTTGTTTTTAAACCGTCGTGGTGCAAAGCTTACGAGGGAAATGGTTTTTATGATAATAAAAAACCTAACCCTTAAAGCTGGAATTCAAAAAAATGTTTCGCCTCATACCTTCAGACATTCTTTTGCTACTCATTTGGTAGAAGGTGGAGCTGATTTGCGCGCTGTGCAAGAAATGTTGGGCCATGAATCTATTACCACTACCGAAATATATACACATTTAGATAGAGACTTTTTGAAAAGTGCTATTCTGCAATTTCATCCCCGAAAAAAAGGTTAATCGAAATTTGCTAAGCCTGACAATTTTAAAATTAAAATCAAAATTGCAACTCCACCACCAAGGCACAAAAAGGTGAAAAACATTGTAGCAAAAGCCTTAAATAGTTTACCATACCATTTCCCACCATAAAATCTATAGTATCCATATAAAAGGTAAATCAATGGTAAATTTGAAAGACTTGTGGCAAATACCAAAGAGTAAGACATACTAAATGAACTAATTGAAGTAAAAATAGCTGAAACAAAGTTGTAAGTGCCATATAAATATGCGTTTGCAATTAAATTTTCAGCGTAATTAAACTTCTTTTTATTTCCTAATAACCAAGTAAAAAATGAAATTGGTGGAATAAGTGAGAATAAAATAATATTCAAATAACGCTGATAGTAATCATAGAAAACAGAAATATCTTTAGCTTCTTCATTAGATATTTTTATAACACTAAAAGTTTCAATATCATAAAAAAACGTTGCTAAAACCGAAATGGTTATCGTCACCACAAGAAATTTTGCAGGCATAGTAAATGGCCTTCTGTAACCTTCAATAAAGTTTACTATTGGCGTTTGGGGCGATAAAAACATCCATTTTAGGGTATATAAAAACCCTTTATCTAAACTAAAAGTTGTGTCAATAAATTGAGAAATTAATCTTTTTACGGTAAGCCTTGATGTAATTTTCCTCCTTCCACAATAATCACAGGTTTCATTTTCAAAATTAGAATGATTTTCTTCGGCCATAATTGTTACTTATTTGATAATAAATAAAGATTGTTTTTTTGCAAGCTATATGTTTGTGGCTTAAACCAATCGAAAAAATAAAAATAGGATTTTGTTAAATAAAAAATTTGCTGAAAGGCTCATTATTCTTATAAGTTTGGTCAGTTTGGTGTTTTTTGTAAACCTAAAAGACCTAAGGCTTGATTATAGGTTTGAAAATTTTTTCCCCGAAAACGATCCCGATTTAGTTTATTACTATGATTTTGTAAACGAATTTGAAACAGACAACGACTTTTTTATAGTTGGGATAAAAAACAATAATGGAATTTTTAAACAAGAATTCTTACAAAAGTTAGAAGCCTTAACAGACACTCTTCGAAAAATTGAGTTCATAAATTCAATAAAATCACCTACAAGTTTAAAGTTTCCTGTTGCCGGTCCATTTGGGGTAATAACAGTACCCTACATTCATACAGATAAGCCAGAATTTTACAAAACCGATTCTGCTAGAATTTATGAGTCTGAAAACCTTGTAGGAAGCTTATTTTCTGAGGATGGCAAAATTGTTAGCATCCAATTAAAACACGAAGAAGAATTAGTAAAATATCAAGACGAATTTGGTGAAGAGTCATTTGAAG
>JABAYK010000134.1 GCA_018609045.1 Flavobacteriales bacterium | reverse complement strand
ACGTAAACAAGAATAAATGCAAAACCCAAAAATTGGGGAACCCAATCTGCCATTGGGCATAAAAGTAAACTTAGTTTTTTTGTGGAGGGTCGAAGTCTACAAAAAAGTTAATCCAAATAGCCCTGCAAAGTTTAAATATGTAGGGTGTTAAGGCTACCATTGAGCCAATGCCTACAATCAAATACAACTCTAACGAAAAGCTAGGATACAAAACAGAAAAAGCCACAAAAACTGCAACCATGTAGGCCACGCAAACAGCATAACTCACATACATTGAACCGTAATAAAACCCAGGTTCAATTAAAAATTTTTGGTGACAAACTGGGCATTCATTTGGCATATCGAAAAAGCCTTTTATTTGAAATGGATTTTTGTTTACAAACAAATCCGTTTCATGACATTTTGGACATTTCATCCCAAACATGCTGTATAATTTACTTCCCTTTCCAAACATTGTTTATACTTTTTGCAAAATTGCAATATTACTGAGTTTATGAAGTGATATCAATCACAAATCCTAGGCTTTTTAAAACTTCCCAATAATTGGGAAACGACTTTGAAACAACCTCTTCATCAACTATGTTTAGTTTTTGAATTAAGCCCAAAGCTGCAAAGGCCATAGCCATTCGATGATCGTGATATGTTTCTATTGTTGCAATTGGATTTTGATTAAATTCTCCTGAGATATTTATGGAGGTTTTATTTGTGTTTATAATTTTCCCAAACTTTTGAAGTTCTGTTTTTAATGCTTCAATTCGATTGGTTTCCTTTAATGGAAGAGTTTGTAAGCCTGAAATAATTGCTCTAATATTTTTTTGAGCTAAGGTAACAACCAAAGCTTGGGTTACATCAGGCATTTGTAGCAAATTACAATCAAAGTTGTTTATCGAACTTTTTGCTGATTTCAATCTTAACCCCCTTTTTTCGAAATAAAAATTCGTACCAAGTTGCTCAAATAAAGCTACCTGACTCTTATCTCCTTGCAAGTCAGATTCTTTTAAGCCTCTTAATAGTAAATTACTATCGCTACTTAAACAGGCCATACTCAAGAAAAAACTTGCTGCCGACCAATCATTCTCAACAATAAACTTCTTAGTTTTAAATGATTGAAACTTTGCAAAAATTTCATTTCCCTCAATCTTGGTTTCAAAACCAAATTTTGATAATAAGGCTAAAGTCAATTCGATATATGATGCTGAAACAATTTGATTTTTCAGTTGAAGCTTTAAGCCCTCTTTAAAGTTGCCTGCCATTAATAACAAAGCGGTTACAAACTGCGAGCTTGTTGAAGCATCAATGGTTACTTCTCCAAAATTTGGGGGTTTTACGCCTTCTATTATCAATGGAGCAAAGCCCTCCTTTTCTTGATAAGTAATTTTTGCCCCTAAAGATTTTAGGCTATCAACCAAAATCTTTATTGGTCTTTGTTGTAGCCTTTTACTTCCCGTTAATACAACTTTACAACCTGCTTTAAATGCAAAATATGCGGTTAAAAAACGTAATGAACTTCCTGCATGGTTTACATCAATTGTTGAAGATTTTTGTTTCAGTGCTTTATGAAGTAAAACAGTGTCTTCTGCCTCAGACAAGTTTTCTATTTCTATTTTAGGATATTGTGCTTGAAGGATTAAAAGTCGATTACTAATGCTTTTTGAAGCAGGCAAATCAACTTCACCTTCTAATTTTCCATTGGGGTGAAAAATCGAAATCATAATAACCGATTAAATTTATCGAGCAGTTCTTTTACCTCATCTAAATCTAAATTATTATCAATTGAAGAACTTCCAATTGAATGTAAAAGGGTGAAATTTATTTTTTCAGATAGATTTTTTTTGTCTTTGATAATTAGCTTTGAGATACTTTCAATTTCAAGGGTAGGATTTCCATAATTTGAAATAATAAGAGCTTTAATTTTATTAAATTCTAATTCAGAGAGAAACTCTTTTTGCCAAGATATAAAAGCCTCCACCAACATTCCATGAGCAACAGCTTCGCCATGAAGTAAGCCATTTCCATCTACATTTTCTAAAGCATGACCAATTGTATGCCCGAAGTTTAATTTCTTCCTCTCCCCTTTTTCGTATGGATCAAGATTTACAATATGTTGTTTTACCTCAATAGACTTTTTGATTAAGTCTAAGCCTGTCAAATTAGTTAGATTTTCTTCTGCTTTTTGCCAAATTTCTGAATTACCAATTAAGCCATGTTTTATGGTTTCAGCTAAACCTGAAATTATTTCCCTTTGGGGTAAAGTATCAAGAAAATCAGGGCAAATAAACGTAGCTTCTTGAGCATTGATAACTCCTACTTGGTTTTTGGTGTTTAGCAAGTTTATTCCTTGTTTTCCGCCAATGGAAGCATCTACCATTGCAAGGTAAGTTGTTGGAATATGAATAAACCTCATTCCGCGCTTAAAAGTACTTGCCACAAAACCACCCAAATCGCATATCATGCCGCCACCCAAATTGATAATTATATCGGCTTTTGTAAAGTCTAACTCAAGCAGGTTTTCCCAAATATGATTTGCAATTTCAATGTTCTTTGAGGCTTCTCCAGGTTCAACCTCAATTATTTCTGCCTCTTTTAAAAAAGGTAAATCTGCTATTTTGGTATAGCAATTTTCAAGTGTATTGGTATCGCAGAGCAATACAACTTTTTGTGATGGTGAATTTGAAAAAAACTGTTTTAAACTTCTTTTAAATTCGCCTAAATTTTCGGAAAAATTTATTGGGGTAAAATCTATTTCCATCAATCGCAATTACAACTTTTAGGTACATCGATACCATAAAAATAGTTTAACGAAGCAAGAGTATCTTGCAATGTAACCTCAAACATATATTCTAACCCATGAAAATTTGAATTAATTAAATATTTGCGGGGTTCAGTTTCAGTTTGGCTTTTATCAAAATCAACTTCACCTTCTAAAATAAGCTCTTTAAACTCTTTGTTTTTCAACTCAAAGCAATCGCGAAAGCATAAATATTTAGTATTTGTAGTATCTAATCCTCGCGATACTTTTTTTAGCACACGGCTATTTGGAAAATATCCAGAAAAATCTCTTCCTCTATCTTTTATCAATGAAAAATAAACGAAAAAACACCCGATGATAAATCCGGATAGGTAAATAATAACTCTTCGTAACATCTATTAGGTAAAGGCAGCTATGAGTAAATCTAAATCTTGGTAAGGCAAATTGAACGCCTCGCCTAAATACTTATTGGTTAAAGTACCGTTAAACATGTAAACTCCATTTCTAACCCCGTGGTATTTTCTTAAAACACCTTCAAAGCTTCCGTGTTCTCCAAAGTTTAATAAAATTGGAACAAAAATGTTGCTTAAAGCATAAGAGGCAGTTCTTGAAACACGAGATGGAATATTAGGTACACAATAATGAATTACATCATGCTTGATGAAAATTGGATTATCGTGATTAGTAACTTCTGAAGTTTCAAAGCAACCACCGTGATCAATACTAACATCAACAATAACAGCCCCATATTTCATTTGGCCAACCATTTCTTCGTTAACAATTACAGGTGTTTGACCTGCTTTTGCTCTAATTGAGCCAATGGCTACATCGGCGGTTTTTAAAGCCGCCAAAATGGCATCTGGTTGCGGTGTACTTGTAAATAACCTGCGTTGTAAATCAGTTTGTATTCTTCGAAGTTTGTAAATTGATTGGTCGAAAATTTTTACGGTGGCCCCCAAACCTATGGCTGCTCTTGCTGCAGATTCGCCAACAGTTCCAGCTCCAAAAATTACCACCTCAGATGGTCTTACTCCTGTTACATTTCCAAGCATGGCCCTTCTGCTATGTCTGCCTGTAGCCAATAACTCAGCAGCAATTAAAATAGAAGTATTTCCTGCTATTTCTCCCATTGCACGAACTACAGGATAAACTCCTTCCTCATCTTGAATATAATCCCATGCAATTCCATGAATTTTTTTCTCGCTTAGCTTGCGCATGTAATCTTTTGGTTGCACTGTAAGTTGAAGCGCCGAAACCAAAGTTTGCTGGGGTTGCATAAACTCAATTTCTGCTAAAGTTGGAGGCGCAACTTTCATGATTAAAACCGCCTTTTGGTAAACCTCTTTGGCAGAATAATACAATTGAGCTCCTGCTTCGCTGTATTCTTGGTCGGTAAAGTTGGCTCCTTTTCCTGCGCCACTTTCTATAATAACATCGTGACCATTGGCAACCATTACCTTAACTGCATCAGGCGTTAAGGCAACTCTATGTTCTTGAAAAACAATTTCTTTGGGAATTCCAATAACCATTTTTCCATCGCCCTCTTTTACGGGCATCATTTGCTCTTTGGGTTGAAATAGAGCAGATTGTGATAACGATTTGAGCGTATCTTTTGAAATATCCATTCAGCGTGGTAATTGAATGGTAAAAGTAAAACAATTAAACTGAAATTAATTAAACTGAGGTTACCTGCATTTCTCTTATTTGCAAGTTCATTTCAATTTCAATTAGCAAATAATTATCAGGTATTAAATTGGGTATTTTTTCTGGCCATTCGATAAAACAATAATTGCCAGAAAAAAAGTAGTCTTCGTAGCCAT
Organism: Flavobacteriales bacterium; assembly: GCA_018609045.1. Taxonomy (GTDB): domain Bacteria; phylum Bacteroidota; class Bacteroidia; order Flavobacteriales_G; family Salibacteraceae; genus JAAZVO01. The sequence goes on along the minus strand of JABAYK010000134.1, from coordinate 17,719 downwards.
AATCAAAAGCTTCTTGCTCATCTTCTAACCTATAAAAGTCAAAATGGTAAACAACCTCGCCACTATTGGTTTCATACTCATTTATCAAAGAAAAGGTTGGCGAACTCATTGCTGATATAACCCCAATTTGTAGGCACAATTCTTTAATTAGGGTAGTTTTACCCGAACCCATTTCACCTTTAAAAACAAATATTTTTTCAGAATTTGATTCATCTAAAATCTTTTTGGCTGCCAAAGGCAATTCTTCCATAGAATTTACCTGAAGTTTCATTTTACTTTGGTATTAAGCTGATAAATGGAACCATTACCTCTTCTAAAGAAAGACCTCCGTGCTGAAAAGTGTTTTTATAATACTTCACGTAGTAATTGAAGTTATTTGGATAGGCAAAAAAGTCAGTTTCTTTGGCAAAGATAAAACGAGAACTTACATTAGATTTTGGTAAAAATGCCTTTTCGGGATGTGGAACTTCAAAAACATCTTTTTTATCGTATGTAAGATTCTTTCCAATTTTGTACCTCAAGTTAGAATTGGTATTTCTGTCTCCAACAACTTTAACAGGTTCTTTTACCAAAACACTTCCATGGTCGGTAGTAATAATAACTTTTCTGCCCATTGCGGCAACTCTTTTTAATATTTCAAAAAGTGGCGAATGCTCAAACCAAGAAACTGTAAGTGAGCGATATGCAGATTCATCATCAGCTAATTCTTTTACCAATTCCATTTCGGTTTTGGCGTGCGAAAGCATGTCTACAAAATTGTAAACCAGTACATTAAGGTGATAATTCTGCAGGTTAGAAATTTGATCTGCTAGTTTTTTACCTTCAGTTAAATTCAAAATTTTGTTGTAGGAGAATTTGAAATCAGCACCTAACATTTTTAGCTGCCTTTCTAAAAACTTATCTTCATAAAGATTTTTTCCTCCTTCATCTTCTTCATTTTTCCATATATCAGGGTAAACCTTGGCCATATCACTAGGCATCATTCCCGAAAAAATTGCGTTTCGTGCGTATGATGTTGCTGTAGGTAAAATAGAGTAATAAATTTCTTCGCTTTCAATTTTAAAAAGTTGACTAACTAAGGGTTGAATAGACTTCCATTGATCGAAACGCAAATTATCTACTACCACCAAAAAAACAGGTTCTTCTTGTAAATCAGGAAAAATCCAATCTTTAAATAAGTTGTGAGACATTATTGGAGAATCTTTACTTAGACCGGAAACCCAATCGAAATAATTATCCTTTACAAATCTGAAGAAATTGCTATTGGCCTCTTGTTTTTGCATGTTTAAGATTTCTACCATGCCTTTGTCATCAGATTTCTCTAGCTCAAGCTCCCAATAAATCATCTTTTTGTATAAATCTGCCCACTCAGTTGTATCCAACCTGTCGTTTAAACGCATTCCAATTTCTCTAAACTGTTGCTGATAACTTGATGTGGTTTTTTCACTAACCAATCTTCTTGTATCCAAATTCTTTTTGATGGAAAGCAAAATTTGATTTGGATTTACAGGTTTTATAAGATAATCAGAAATTTTAGAACCAATAGCATCTTCCATGATATACTCTTCTTCGCTTTTAGTAATCATTACCACAGGCAAATTGGGTTGCATCTCTTTAAGTTTCACTAAAGTTTCGAGGCCGCTAAGGCCAGGCATATTTTCATCTAAAAAAACAATATCAAAATCTTGCTCCTCCAAAAGATCTAAAGCCTCGCTACCATTATTTGATGTTGTTACATCATATCCCTTCTCTTCTAGAAAAATAATATGCGGTTTAAGCAAATCAATTTCATCATCGGTCCATAAAATCCTTATCTTATCCATTAAATTGTCAATTTTTGCAGTGAAATTAAAAAAAACGAAAGTGGAGCAAAATACTTTTTCCAGTAAACGTAAGATTTTTAACGACCCGGTATATGGTTTTATTACTATTCCTCACGAGTTAATTTTCGATATTGTTCAACACCCTTATTTCCAACGTTTAAGGAGAATCACACAATTAGGTTTAACCAATTTGGTTTATCCAGGTGCAAACCACACTAGGTTTCAACATGCATTAGGCGCCACACATTTAATGGGTTCGGCAATTGAGGTTTTAAGAAACAAGGGTAAAGAAATCACTCACGATGAAGCCTTGGGAGTTTTATCAGCTATACTTTTACATGATGTTGGCCACGGACCATACTCTCACACTTTAGAAAGCACTTTGGTAGAAGGTGTTCACCACGAAACTATCTCGAAACTTATTATAGAAAAGTTAAACCGCCAATTTGAAGGTAAACTAGACACAGCTATTTCAATTTTTAAGGGAGAATACCATAAAAACTTTCTTCACCAATTGGTTTCTAGTCAATTAGATATTGATAGACTTGATTATTTAAAACGAGATAGTTTTTTCACTGGTGTTTCTGAAGGTGTAATTGGTTCTGACAGAATCATAAAAATGCTTGACGTTGTTAATGATGAATTGGCTATTGAAGCAAAAGGAATCTACTCTATAGAGAAATTTATTGTTGCTCGTAGGTTGATGTATTGGCAAGTTTACTTACACAAAACAGTTTTGGCTGCTGAATTTTTATTGACCAAAATTTTACAAAGAGCAAAACAATTGGCAAGAGAAGGAAGTAAAATACCTGCACCCGAAACTCTAAAACTATTTCTTAAAAACACTTATACAGAAAGCCAATTTGCCAACAACCAAGAAGTTTTTAGCGCCTTTTTAAATTTAGATGATTACGATATTTTAAGCTGTATCAAGAATTGGTGCAATCATCCTGATAAAGTTTTAAGTACACTATCTAATAATTTAATCAACCGAAAACTCAACAAAATAATTCTTCAAAATGAGCCTATAGATCAAAATAAATTGGATGAACTAATTCAAAAAGCCAAAACACAATATCGAATTTCAGATATTGAAGCTAGTTATTTGGTTTATGCAGGCGATATAAGCAACAACGCTTACAATATTGAAGAAGACAGAATAAACATTTTATTCAAAAACGGAAAAGTTGCAGATATTGCTGAAGCTGCTGATTTACTAAACATCTCGGTACTTTCTAAACAGGTAACAAAACACTTCTTATGTTTCCCTAAAGAGTTACTTCAATAAAGTAAGTTTTTGGTGTTAATAAGTTGTAGTTATCGAATCTGCAATTCAGTGTGTTATTCATATTTTTGACGGTTTGACAGAATTTTAAAAGTTAATATGGAATTTACTGCGCAAGCCTTAGCACATATTTTAGAAGGAGAAGTTGAGGGAAACCCTGATATTGCAGTAAATAAATTATCGAAAATTGAAGAAGGTGAACCAGGTTCAATTTCATTTCTTTCAAACGAACTTTACACAGAATACATATATTCTACCCTTGCATCAATAGTAATTGTAAACAAAAGTTTTGTTGCCGAAAAATCAATTCCAACTGAAACTACTTTGGTTAGAGTTGAAGATGCAAGAATTGCTTTTGCCAAATTGTTAGAAGCTTACCAAAAACTAACTGCTCCAAAACCTGGCATTCATCCAACTGCAGTTGTTGAAGAAACCGCTAAAATTGGAAACAACTGCTACATTGGCCCAAGCTGCTATGTTGGAGAAAATGCTAAAATTGGTGATGACACATTTGTTTATGCCAATTGTTACATTGGAGCCGATGCAAAAGTTGGCAACAACACTACTTTAAAACCTGGAGTTAAAGTAATGGAAAACAGCCTTGTTGGAAACAATGTTCTTTTACACCCAGGAGTAATAATTGGTGGAGATGGATTTGGTTTTGCCCCAAATTCTGAAAATAATTATCAAAAAGTGGTTCATACCGGAAATGTAATTATTGAAGACCATGTTGAAATTGGAGCAAACACAGCTATTGATAAAGCTACTTTAGGTTCAACAATCATTAGAAAAGGTGTAAAACTAGATAACCTAATTCAAGTTGCCCACAATGTGGAAATTGGCGAGAACACAGTAATTGCTGCACAAACTGGAATTGCAGGTTCTACCAAAATTGGCAAAAACTGCATGATTGGTGGTCAAGTTGGAATTGTTGGCCACCTAAAAATTGCCGACGAAGTAAAAATTGCTGCCCAAAGCGGCATAGGGCAAAGCATTGAAAAACCAGGCACTATTGTGCAAGGTTCTCCTGCCTTTTTTATAGGCGATTACAAAAGATCCTACGTTCTTTTTAGAAAACTACCTGAGATTTATGATAAGCTTAATGAGCTAATTAAATCTTTAAAAAAATAGATTAGAAAAATGTCAGACCTTCAAAAAACTTTAAAAGAAGAAATTGCCATATCTGGCATTGGCCTTCATACTGGCGAAAAAGTTAACATGACCTTAAAACCTGCTCCCGAAGACCATGGTTATGTTTTTCAAAGAATAGATTTACCAGAAAAACCTTTGGTTAAAGCAGATTTAGACAACGTAGTTAGCACAAAACGAGGAACTACACTCGAAAAAAATGGAGCTGCCGTAAATACTACAGAACATGTTTTAGCGGCGCTTTATGGTTTAGAAGTAGACAATGCTCTTATTGAGCTCGATGGCCCTGAAATTCCGATTTTAGATGGAAGTTCAAGGTTGTTTGTTGAAGCAATTCAAAAAACTGGAATTGTTGACCAAGCAAAACCGAAAAACTATTTTGTATTAAACGAAAACGTTGCTTTCGAGAATAACGAAAAGCAAGTTGAAATGTTAGCTGTTCCAACTCCGCAGGGTGAATTTAGAATTACAGTTATGGTGGATTATCAAAGTCCACTATTAGGAACACAACACGCCTCCATGTATCACATTGGAGAGTTTGCCACAGAAATATCAAAGTGTAGAACTTTTGTGTTTTTAAGAGAGCTAATTCAGTTGGTAAACAACGGCCTTATAAAAGGTGGTGATGTAGCGAATGCTATCGTAATGGTTGATACCAATATTTCTGAAGAAGAAAAAGAGCGTTTGGCTTCAACCTTTAACAGAGATAAATCTGAACTCCAAAAAATTGGAATTGGCATTTTAAATAATGTTGAGCTTCAATACGAAAACGAGCCTGCTCGCCATAAACTATTAGATATTGTTGGTGATTTGGCTTTAATTGGAAGACCTTTTAAAGGACATATTTTAGCCGCAAGGCCTGGTCATCAAACAAATGTAGAGTTTGGCAAAATGCTTAGAAAAATCATGTTGGATGACGAAAAGAAAAATCCAAAATTTGATTTACACAAAGAAGCCGTTTACGACATCAATAGAATTACAAAAATGTTACCTCATAGGTATCCATTTTTATTAATTGATAAAATTATTGATGTTGATGAAAACTACATAACAGGCGTTAAAAACGTTACTCGTAATGAGCCATTTTTTGATGGTCACTTTCCTGAAGAGCCAGTGATGCCTGGTGTTTTACAAATTGAAGCCATGGCTCAAGTAGGAGGAATTTTTGCATTACACAATGTTGAAGACCCTGAAAGGTATTCAACCTACTTTTTAAAAATTGATAATGTTAGGTTTAAACAAAAGGTTATTCCTGGTGATGCAGTCGTTTTTCACCTTACTTTGCTCTCGCCAATAAGAAGAGGTATTGTTCATATGGAAGGTAAAGCCTACGTTAGAAATAAATTAGTTTTCCAAGCTGAAATGATGGCTCAAGTAATAAAAAATAAATAATGGGAGTTTCCGCAAATATTCACCCAAATGCAAAAATTGGATATGGAACTACAGTTGAGCCCTTTGCTACTGTTGGAGACAATGTAATTATTGGAGAAAATTGTTGGATAGGTCCAGGTGCTGTATTAATGGCTGGCACAAGATTAGGAAACAACTGCAAGGTTTTCCCTGGAGCTGTTATTGGTGCAATTCCGCAAGATTTAAAATTTAAAGGTGAAGACACTACTTGTGAAATTGGCGATGACACAACCATAAGAGAATGTGTAACCATAAACAGAGGAACTTCTGAAAATCATAAAACTTCCATTGGCAAAAATTGCCTTATTATGGCCTACGTTCATGTAGCACATGATTGCGAAATAGGAAACTCGGTTATTTTAACCAACAATGTAACCTTGGCCGGCCATGTTATTATTGAAGATTTTGCCATTTTAGAAGGGTTAGTTGCAGTTCAACAATTTGTAAGAATTGGAGCCCACGCTTTTGTAACAGGAAGCTCTTTGGTTAGAAAAAATGTGCCCCCGTTTGTTAAAGCAGCTAGAGAACCTCTTGCCTATGCAGGAATAAATTCTATAGGATTAAAAAGAAGGGGTATTGAAGACAAAACAATCTCTGCAATAGAAACAATCTATAAAAATCTTTTTGTGCTTCAAAAAAACCTCTCTGCCGGTATGCAAATGGTAGAAAATGAAATACCTGAATCTCCTGAAAAAGAGCAAATTTTATCCTTTATCAAATCTTCAGAAAAAGGAGTAATTAGAAGCATGCTTCAGAAATAATTATGGAAATTAAAGCTGTTGAACTTTCAAAAAAATTCGGCAACAATTACCTTTTCTCCAAAGTTTCTTTTTCCCTAACTAAAAATCAATCATTGGCTATTCTTGGACCAAATGGCTCGGGTAAATCAACACTTTTAAAATGCATTTTGGGTTTTAATGTTCCTAGTAATGGAACCGCTCAATTAATCTTAAATAGCAAGGTTTTAGAGTTAGACGTTTTGGCAAAAAATATTTCTGTGGCTGCTCCATATTTAGAATTAATTGAAGAATTAACTTTTCCTGAGCTTATAGAGTTTCAGCAGAAGTTTAAACCTTTTAGAAATAATTTATCCTCAAAAGAAATTTTAGAAATTACTTATTTAACAAAAGACAAAAACAAGCAAATAAAAAGCTTTTCTTCAGGCATGAAACAAAGAGCAAAATTGGGTTTAGCGGTATTTGCTGATACACCATTTTTGTTTTTAGATGAACCTACATCTAATTTAGATGCAAGTGGAATTGAGTGGTACAATTCGTTAATTCAAAAAAACATTGAAAACAGAATTGTGATTACTTGTTCAAACCATAATGAAACTGAAACTTTTTTTTGTACCCATAAAATAGATTTAACTGAAAAAGAGCCTCTAATTAAGGCCCTGAAATAATTACTTTTGCAAAAAACACAAAATGGCAACAACAGCAGATTTTAGAAACGGACTTTGTATTGAGTTTAACCACGATATTTTTACTATCATAGAGTTTTTACATGTAAAACCCGGCAAAGGTCCAGCCTTTGTTAGAACCAAATTAAAAAGTTTAACAACAGGCAGGGTATTAGACAACACATTTACCGCCGGAGTAAAGGTTAACGAAGTAAGAATAGAAAGAAGACCTTACCAGTTTTTATACAAGGATGAATCAGGATTTCATTTTATGCATACAGAAACTTACGAGCAAATTTTTCTTCAACCAGAAATGGTAGAAAATCCATTATTTTTAAAAGAAGGTGATGTTTGTGAAATAATGTTTCATGCTGATAAGGAAGAAGCATTGTCTTGCGATTTACCTCACTACATTGAAGCTGAAGTTACTTACACTGAACCTGGAATTAAAGGAGATACAGCTACCAATACTTTGAAACCAGCAACTATTGAAACAGGAGCCGAAGTTAAAGTTCCATTGTTTATAAATATGGGAGATAGAATTAAGGTAGATACAAGAACAGGAGTTTATTCTGAAAGAGCTAAGTAAAACATGAATTTTCCTTCGCCCTTAAAAGTTAGCGAAATAGCAGAACTTTTAAAAGCAGAATGCTTCGGAAGTATTGACCTCGAAATTTTTGGTTTAAACGAAATCCATCGAATAAAAAAAAATGAGTTGGTTTTTGTTGATCATCCAAAATATTATGATACTGCCCTAAATTCAGATGCAAGTTGCATTATCATTAACCAAAAGGTAGATGTACCTAAAGGCAAAGCAATTATTGTTTCTAGCAATCCATTTGGAGATTTCAACTTTCTTATCGATAAATTCTACCAATTTGTTCCTTCTAAACTTGCCATAGCAGATACAGCTGAAATTGGAAAAGGAACGATTTTGCAACCCAACGTTTTTATTGGCGAAAATGTAACTATAGGTCAAAACTGTGTGATTCATGCTGGAGTAATTATCAATAACAATTGCCAAATAGGAAATAAAGTAATTATTCATCCAAACACTGTTATTGGTGGAGAAGCTTTTTACTACAAAAAACAAAATGGCACCTATGAAAGACTGAAAAGCTGCGGAAGGGTAATTATTAAAAACAATGTTGAAATTGGTGCTAATACCACCATAGACCGAGGGGTAACTTCTGATACTATTATTGGCAAAGGAACCAAAATTGACAATTTGGTTCAAATTGGACACGATACAGAAATTGGAGAAAACTGCCTAATAGCAAGTCAAACAGGAGTAGCCGGTTGTGTTACAATTAAAAACAATGTTACTCTTTGGGGCCAAGTTGGTATATCTAGCGGTTTAACTTTAAATGAAGGCTCTGTTGTTTATGCTCAAAGCGGTGTTGGAAGAGATTTAGACGAAAACACATCCTATTTCGGCTCGCCGGCTGATGTGGCAAAAGTTAAAATGAAAGAGTTGGCAGCATTAAAAAGATTACCAGAATTATTGAATAAAAAAGGCTAGTTTTATTTTGTGGATTTTAAAAAGTTTAAACTTAGCGCCCTATTAGAAATTTCGAAAGCAATAAATAGCAACTTAGCCCCACAAAAACTCTTTTTACTTTTAAAATTCTTTCTCAAAAACCAACTTAAAATTCAAAAAGGATTGTTGATTGATTTGGATAATCAATCGGCTGAACCCTTGCTTAGTTTTGGAGAAAACACTTCTCTAAGCGCTGACCAACTAGAGTTTATAAAAACAAAAAAAGATATTTTCTACCTTCAAAGTTCAAGCAATAATCCAATTCCACAATTTGAAGCTTTAATTCCGATACTTCACAATTTTAAAATTGTTGCTCATCTTTTGGTTGGTGATTTTAAACTTGGTGAAAATTTTGAAGTAAGCCCCGTGGTAAAAAACTTAAGGTTTATCCAAACCTTAGCCAACCTAATAGTTGTTGCGGTTCAAAACAAAAAGCTAGAACAAGAAAGGTTAGAAAATATAAAGTTAAATAGAGATTTAGAATTAGCTTCAGAAATTCAAAAACTCTTAATTCCAACAAACCTCCCAAAAACAGATAAATTTTCGGTTACGGCCATTTACAAACCTCAAAATAAAATTGGTGGCGACTATTATGATGTGATAAAAATATCAGACGAAAAATATTTTTTCTGTTTAGCTGATATTTCCGGTAAAGGGATTTCGGCTGCTCTTATTATGGCAAATTTTCAGGCTATTTTAAGAGGCAATATTCCAAGGTTCGAATCTTTGAAGGAATTTGTGATTTTCTTAAATCAAAAAACATGTGAATTAACTAATCAAAATTATTTCATCACCTTCTTTGGAGGCTTCTACAACTTAAAAACCAATATTTTTACTTACATAAATGCAGCTCACTTCCCCCCTATTTTAAAAACATCAACAAGAGTTGTAGAGCTTTACCCTACTATACCTGGTTTAGGAATGTTAGACATACTCCCCAAGTTTGACGCAATTGAATTTTTAATTGACGAACCAACAAGTATTGTGGCTTATACAGATGGAGCTACAGATGTAACCAACGAAAAGGATGAGTTTTTTGGAGAAGGAAGATTAATGGAAATGATAAAAAATGCCAATTATTTAAAACCAGAAGACACCATAAACAACATTGTTTTAACTTGGTAAACTATGCTGGAAAAAAAGGAACTTTTACAGATGATTTAACGCTCTTTGCTTTAGAGTTAAAGAATTAACCTTCTATTTCTGCAGGCTTGTTTTTATAATAAACATCTATTGCAACAATAACGGCCATAAATCCCCAAAAAGGCAAAGATGCCTTATCTGTATCTAAGAAGTTATTTAAAATTCCGTGAGTTACATATGTTGTAAATCCAGCTATAGAACTCATTACCAAAACCTTTAGCTCCTTATTTTGAAGTTTATAGTAAAGCTGAATTGATTTTACATAAAAAAGAATAATTATAGCCAAAAAGGTTAAAAGACCTAAAACCCCCATTTCAGCTAAAGGACCTAAATATTCGGAGTGAGCATTGCCTAAATCACCAAAGTTGGTTGAGATAATGGTTAATTCTTGAGATGATTGAAATGGAGCATATTGAAACTTGTATGTTCCAGGACCCCATCCAAAAACAGGTCTTTCCTCAAACATTCTCAAGGCGCAATTCCACCTATTTATTCGCTCTAAATTTGAAGCATCAGAAGCAACATTAGAAATTGACTCAACATGCTCAGCCAAATCCCCAGAGGAGTCTTGTCGGTTTTTCTCAAGCTTTATTAAAATATCTTCTTGAAAAGTAAACAAAACAGCAAGTACCAAAACTCCTGCAGAAACAAGCATCCAAAGCTTAACACGAAACTGAATTAATAAATAAACTCCTAGCGCAGCAATTAAACTTACCCAAGCAGCTCTAGTATACGATAAGATAATTCCTACAATAAAAATTAGCAAAACGTTAAAAGCCAAAAACTTTAAGTTCCACCTGAAGCCTGGATTAAATAAATACCCAATAATAACAGGAATATAAAGGGCCAAAAGCGCTCCATAAGAAGTATGGTCTTTAAAAAATGGTTGCATTACCCAATGGGCAGGTTTTTCTTCAAATCCCCTTATTGCATGCTGATAAATGGTGTAAATAATCACCACCATAAGTGGCAAAATGTAAAGCCAAAAGAACTTATTAAAATTCTCGGGCTTTTTGAAAAATTTAGTTAATATGAAAAAGAAAACCACAATAAACCAAAGCCTTGAGAGTAAAAACTTTAACGAAACAATTGGCATTTCACTAGGAATAGTGGAAAATGCCACCCAAATTAGGTGAACAATAATAGCAACGGTAATTGGGTGCCTTAGTACTTTGTAATCAAACTGGTGATCGTAAAAGAGTTTTGCTAAAAAAACCACCATTACCCCAAATATTAAGGGTTCAGTTGGTAAAATAACCCCTAAGCCAAAATCGAGCTGCTCAAAGTTTAACGAAAGTGGCGTGGAAAGTATAATGAGATATACCATCCAATCCATTTTAAAAAGTGTAACCCCAACAATTATCAAAAAAAGCGGAATTATGGCAGCAACGTAAAATAGCTCGGCGTATACTAACCAAGCAACCATTAGTGTAAAAAATGCACCAATGCCATAAACCCACTTAAATTTATCTGAAAGAGAAAGCAACCTATAATGCTTTTTCGGTAATTCGTTTGTAATTTTCTACAGCTATAATTGCAATAGCAGTTAACAAAAAGGTTGAAATAGTTGAAATAACAACAATTAGCCACCTAATAGGATATTCCTTTTTCTCTGCCGGATAAGCCTGGTTTACCACAAACTTATGCGGAATGTTTTGGGTGGCATCAACCTTGGTTTCCTCATATTTTGATCGAAGCATTATTAACCTTTCGCGTTCATATTCTGCATTGGTAAACAAAGCCATATAAGCACTACCATATTTTGAAAAAACACTAAGTTTTTCTTCTAATTTTTTTGCTCCGGAAGAGTTTCCTTCTGCCAAAGCACGGTAGTATTGCTCAGAAAGCATTTCTATTTGGGTTTCGAAATCTTGCAGACCACGCTCTCTAATTTTTGTAATTGAATCATCAACCAATTCTAAGTGTGCTTGGAATTTATTAAACTCTGCTTCAATAACTTGCAAGGCCTCCTTGGCTCTATCTTGTTGCATTTTATTTTTAGCATCGTCTAAAAGCTGAGCAATATCGTTGGCAATTAATGCAGCTGTATCTGGATTAAATGCCAATACATCAATTCTGATACTTAAAAACTCTGTTCTTTTATAAGTAACATTTGACTCCCACATTTTATTAAACTTGGTTATGGGGTATTTTTCATCACCTTTTATTCTATAATGCTTCATCAAATCATATTTATCTCTGATGGTTGATCTAATCATATCAGAGTTTAAAATTTGAAGCATTTGCTCGGCTTGCTCCTCTTCTCCAAAGGCAACAATGTCATTTTTTCCGGCTGCATCTTCAGTCATTACCGATTTAGAAATTGAACTTGTACTAGCAGGAAATAAAACAACTGTAGAAAGGTATTTTTCGCGAATAAAAAAGGAAGCAATAGCAGAAATTATTGCTGCAGAAAAACTTAAAATAATTAGTGGTTTTCTGTATTTGTATAAAAAAGCGATAAGATTGGTTGAGTCAAAATCACTAGGATTTTCGGTAACTTTTTGGTGCTCCATGGGTTAAAAAAAATTTTGGCAAAAGTAGTATTAATAAAAAGCGAAAATACACTAACCTAATCCCCTAATTTTTATTGTTTTTAAAGGTAAAAAGTTGTTGCTATTATGTTTCTGCAATGGATTTTACAGATTGGATTTTTATGGTTTTTGATGCCAACAGGTATATTCCACCAAATAATAATGTGGCAAGTATTTTTACCTCAACGTGAAAATTAGCAGCATAAATCAACCAACCGACCAATCCAAAAACGACAAAAAAGGTAATAGATTGAAATTTAAAACTTGATGAAAAGGATATTTTAAATTGCTTAAATGCAAAGTAAACCTGAACAATACTTGTTATGCCTTGGGTAAAAATGGTTGCCACTGCTGCGCCAAGTGCTCCATAAATTGGTATTAAAATAAAGTTTAAGATTAGGTTTACCATCAAACCTGAAGCAGCAATTGTATTGAGGGTTTTTAATTTTTCTCCTGCCGTTAAAATTGTTCCGAAAATATAAACCAACCCCATAGGAACAATATTTAGAATGATTAACACAAATACTAAGTTTTGATATTCAGAACTTCCTAAGTAGAGTAAATCCATAAATTTTTCATGATAAAGTACCAAACAAACAGTACCAACAACTAATGGGAATATCAATAATCGAGAGAACTCTTCAGCAATATCTGAAATATTAACTTTTTGTTTGATTAGCCTAGCAACTGCAGGCAACAGAATTACCGAAAACAAATAACTAAACATGTTTACAGCATCTAAAATTCTAAAACCTTTTGCATAAATACCGGTTTGAAACGCACCTTCAGGGTGTAACCTTTCAACCATAATGGCATCCATTCTGGTGTATAAATACATCAAGAAAAATAACAGGGCAAAAGGTAAAGCCGCGTTGAAAATACTAACTGAAAAAGGCAATGAAAATTTAATTGAAAACTTTGCTTTTCCGCTCAAAAGAAATATCAACCCAACCAAAAGTGTTAAACCATACCCGGCAGTTTGGGCTAAAACAAACTGCATAAGGGTAAAACCATCTGAATAAATAGGGAAATAAAGAAAGATGCCACAAACAACAATTAGCAATGCCCTGTCTAAAACAGATATAATACTGTCTTTTTTAAACAAATGCAAGGCTCCCAAATTTGACCTAACAAACAAAATAAACGAAAGCAAAGTTTGGTTTAGCAACACAAAAAAGAGCAGAGTTTTGCCCTCACCTCCATAACCCAAGGCCAAACCAATGCCATACAAAACAACAAAAGAGCTAATTGCCAAAACTATTTTTAATCCCAATAATTTGGGGAAATATCCTTTAAATAGATGAGCGTTTTGGGCAATATGCCGGTTGGTGAAGGTTGATAAACCTAGGTCTTGCAAAATGCCCAAAACCATTGCCATACTCATTAAACTAAAGTAAAGGCCATAAGACTCTTCGCCTATTCGGTTTTGCACTACTCTATCAATACCCAAAATCCATAATGGCTTTATGAGTAGATTTAAAAAGAGTAATAAAAAAAGATTTTTTTGAAAATTTTGCTTCATTAATTGGTTCAAAAATATCATAAACCGATACAGCGTTTCAATCTGCTTTTAAATACTTTCGCTAAATGCGGGTTTTGGTAAATACAAGATTGCTTATTAAAAATAAACTTGAAGGTATTGGGTGGTTCACCTTCGAAACCTTTAAACGCATTACTCAAAACAACCCAAACGTTGAGTTTATTTTTTTATTTGACAGGCCTTTTCACCAAGATTTTGTTTTTGGCGAAAATGTAATTCCTATAAAAAAAGGCTTGCCATCAAGGCATCCCATTTTGTGGTATTTGTGGTTTGAGAAAACCGTTAATTCGGTTATTAATCAGTACAAACCCGATGTTTTTGTTTCGCCTGATGGATACTTGAATTTAAAAACAAAAACCAAACAACTCGCTGTAATTCATGATATTAATTTTGAGCATCATCCTGATTGGTTACCTAAAACGTATAGCAGATATTACAAAAAAAACTTCCCAAAATTTGCTCAAAAAGCTACAAGAATTGCTACAGTATCAGAGTTTTCGAAACATGATATCTCAAAGCAATACAATGTAAATCTCAATAAAATTGATGTTGTTTACAATGGTTACAATACAAATTACACCTCATTAAATAAATCGGAAATTCAAGGCGCAAGAAATGAGATTTCTGAAGGCAAACCTTACATTTTATTTATTGGCTCAATTCATCCAAGAAAAAATTTAGAGAATCAATTAAAGGCATTTCAGTTGCTAAATAATAAATATTCGAACGAATACAAATTTGTAATTGTGGGAGAAAGCATGTGGAGCAACAAATTGGATATTGATATAGATGCTGCTACAAAACAAAATATTGTTTGGATGGGAAGGCAATCAGCGGAAGCTTTAAAAACAATTATTGGGGCTGCAAAATTAATGAGCTATGTTAGTTTGTTTGAAGGATTTGGAATTCCAATTTTAGAGGGGTTTAGCGCCAACATTCCAGTAGTTACTTCTAATGTTACTTCCATGCCCGAAATATCAAATGGAGCAGCTTTAGAAGTGAACCCTAAAAATGTGAACGAAATTTTTGAAGCCTACCAAAAAATTATGTCCAAAGAAAATTTTTCTCCTGAATTAATCCAAAAAGCAAACACAAGGCTAAACGAATTTAGTTGGGACAAATCTGCCGATTTGCTTTGGCAAAGCATACAAAAAACGTATCATGCTGATTAGACAAATTTCAAATTTTAAACTAGAAGCAGGATGTGATGAAGCAGGAAGAGGCTGTTTAGCCGGGCCTGTTGTTGCTGCTGCAGTAATTTTAAAAGAAGATTTCTCGAACCCTTTGCTTAACGATTCGAAAAAATTGACCGAAAAGCATAGGTTGTTATTAAAGGATGAAATAGAAAACGAAGCTTTTGCATGGGCCATAGGAATTGTTGAACCAATAAAAATTGATGAAATAAACATATTAAACGCCTCTTTTTTAGCGATGCATAAAGCACTAAAAAAGCTAAAACCACAACCTAAATTTATTGCTATTGATGGCAACAGATTTAATCCTTACGGTAAAACCCCATTTGAATGTGTAATAAAGGGAGATGGAAAAGTGCAAAACATTGCTGCCGCTTCGGTTTTGGCAAAAACTTACAGAGATGAAATAATGCAAAAATTGCACTTAAAATATCCTGAATATGGATGGGATAAAAACAAAGGTTACCCCACCAAAAAGCATAGGGAGGCTATAAAAAAAATTGGCACAACCCCTTTTCATCGCATGAGTTTTACGCTATTGCCAAACCAATTAAAACTTCAACTATAAAGTGTTAATACTCTAGATTTTTTTTCTTCGTAAGGTCATTCTCTAAGTGTACTTTTACAGCTTTAATTTATGATACGTCGCTGGCTATTTTTTATTGTAATTATTCTTTTTTTAGGCTCTTTAGGTACAGGGTATTTGTACCTAAGAAACATTAAAAGAGTTATAAATCCGGCATTAAATGCAGTACCTCAAAATGCTGCTCTTGTGATTGAAAGCGACAACTTTTCCTCAAATTGGTTAAAACAATCAACCACAAGCTTAATTTTTAAGGAGTTAAAAGGATTTGAAACCTTTGCAAAATATGACAGTATTTTTAGCACATTTGATTCTACCCTAAAAAAGAACAAAGAGTTTTCTCTTTTCCTTAAAAAACAACCAATTTATTTTTCAATTATTCGCTCAGGAGCCAAAGATTTCGACCTTTTATACAATTTCAACCTACCTCCAGAAATAAATCCGGATGATTTTATCCAAAAAATAACAGCATCTTATTTTGCTCAAGCCAAACAATCTTCAAAAGTTTTTGACAATACCAATATCATTACTTTAAAAACCGAGAACTTTAGTCTTCATTATGCCTTGCATAAAGACATTTTTTCGGTTTCTACCAACATGCTATTAATTGAAGATGCCGTAAAGCAGTTAAACCTAGAAACTAATTTACTCCATAACAAAAGTTTCAAATTGGTTTACAGCACCAAAGGCAGCGGAAACGATGGAAATATTTACCTTAATTCAGGTGAATTTTTATCCCTTTTTGCAGAAGTAATTCATCCTCAAAACAAAATTTTCACCAACCCTAAAAACTTTGCAGACTGGGGAACCTTCGATATTTTTTTAAAACCGAACTCACTGATGGTGAATGGCTTTTTTAATGCTGGCGATTCAACCTCTATGTTTTTAAACAGATTTAAAAACCAAAAAGCTACAGAGCTAGAAATTGTCAAATTTCTTCCCTCAAATACTTGCTTTTTATTTGGATGCGGAATATCTAGTTTTAAAGATTACCAAAAACAATATTTACATGAGTTACAATCAGAAAATCAACAGTTTAACTACGAAAAAAACATCCAAAATTTAACCAATAGTTTCAGCAAAAATGTATCTGATGCTTTTTTTAATTTTACTGAAAACGAATTTGGAGTTTTTATTGTTGAGCCTATTTTATCTAGTGCAAAAAACAACACAGGTGCTTATTTTAAATCAAGCAATCCCGATGGTTTCTCAGAAGCCTTAAACTTTTTTGCCACAAAGGTTGATTCTACTCTTAACGAGGAAGAAAAATCAATAATTAGAAAAATAGATTACCCCAATTTATTAGAAAGTTTGTTTGGCAGCCCATTCAATTTGGTTACAGAAAACTATTATACCATTTACGAGAGCTATGTATTAATGGCGAATAGCCCAATCGTTTTAAAAGAGTTAATATTAAAACATCAAAAGGGCAAAACATTAAGTAAAGATGTTAACTACAATAACTTTGATGATAATTTAGGCAACGAGGCTAATGTTTATTACTACTTAAATTTAGCAAGGTCTCCAAAGGTTTTAGAGGAGTTTTTGTCTTCAAAATCTTCAGACTTTTATATCAGTAACAAAGAGTTTTTTAGGCAATTTGAAGCATTATCTTTTCAAATATCAAAATCGAGAGAAGAGTTATACTACGCCAACATTTTCTTAAATCATAATCCAGGTTATAAACAAGAAACTGGTTCTTTGTGGGAGTTAAAATTAGATACAGTAATTAGTTCTCAACCTTTCTCTTTCACAAACCACTATACCAATGCCAAAGAAATTTTTGTACAAGATTTAAACAACAAGGTTTATTTAATTTCGAATACCGGCAAAATTCTTTGGAATAGAGAACTCGGTGAAAAGATTAATGGTTCTATTTTTATGGTTGACATTTACAAGAACAAAAAATACCAACTTCTTTTCGCAACTAAATCAAAAGTTTATTTACTAGATAGAAATGGAAAAGATGTAGAAAAATATCCTCTTAAACTTGAATCGGAAATTACTTCAGGTTTTACCCTTTTAGACTACGATAACGATAAAGATTACCGAATTTTAGTCCCAACAGAAAATGGCAACCTATTTAATTACAATATTTTAGGAGAAAAAGTAAAAGG
>JABAYK010000195.1 GCA_018609045.1 Flavobacteriales bacterium | reverse complement strand
GTGTTTTGGTCGGGATGGCGAGATTTGAACTCACGACCCCTGCCTCCCGAAGGCGAATTCAGCACTTATCCCAGCTAGGCCCTAGATATTCCTGAATGTTCATAAATACCTAATAAATATGATTATTATATCGAAATTATGTTTGAAAAAGGTAAACTGAGGTAACTCTGAACAACTGAGATCTGCACCCTATGTGCACCTTTTAAAGTCATGTTACTTAAACTGTCAGACCAGAATATTTCAGCCTGTATTCTGAAGAGCGATAATTACCCGCCGAAACGCCTCTTTGAGGTCAGGGATGTCAACATCGCTGGGCTAGTTCTTTTGGTTTGGCCTTCAGGGGCGATGACATTTTGTCTGCGATATAGGAACCGCGAAGGTCGTGCGAAGAAGTTCACCATTGGCAGGTATGGTTCGATTACGGTCTCGAAAGCTAGAGAGTTAGCTAAAGAACAGCTGGGTCGAGTTGCAAGTGGCATAGATGTTCAGTTGCAAAAGAAACTGACGAAACTGGAAGCCCGTGGTATGGCCCGATCCAGTGTTCGATATTTCGTCGATAACAAATATAAGAGCTGGATAGTCTCTGAGCGAAAGACCGGGGCTGCTATCTTGAAAAGGCTTGAAGCTAATTTCGGGCAATGGTTTGATAAGCCAAAACAAGAAATCACACCGTGGCTGCTCACTAGTTGGCGATCGGCAAGAATCAAATCAGGCACCAAGCCAGCGACCGTGAACCGCGACATTAACGCTCTCAAGGCCATGCTTTCAAAAGCGGTTGAATGGGGTGACCTAGATGTAAATCCTTTGGCTAATCTGAAGCCGTTAAAAGTTGATAAGGTCGGCGTCGTTAGGTATCTGTCACCTGTTGAAGAGGATTCATTGAGGAAAGGGCTGGTTGTAAGACAGGAAGTGCAGCGTCAGGCTCGAAGGCAACACAATAAATGGCTGGTCCAGCGAAATGTTGTACCAAGGCCAGAGCCGACCGGCCGTTTTACTGATTATTTAATGCCAATGGTACTTGTGGCGCTGAATACCGGGTTAAGACGAGGTGAGCTGTTTAATTTAAGGTTTGAGGACATCAACTTCCAACAGGCTTTTCTTTCGGTGCTTGGTCCGACGTCGAAATCGGGGTCAACTCGGCATGTGCCCCTTAACACTGAAGCGAAGGACGTGCTCCAGACTTGGTGTGACGAGCAGTGTCTTGATCAAAAAGGTTTAGTGTTCAGATCGCCTGTAACTGGTGTTCGCTTGGATAATATACGTAAATCTTGGGCGGCTCTCATAGAACTCTGCGGAATCAAGAAGTTCAGATTTCACGATCTGCGTCATTCCTTTGCAAGCAAGTTGGTTATGAAAGGGGCCGACATATATGTTGTAAAAGAGTTGCTGGGCCACTCCTCTATAGAAACGACCCAGCGATATGCACATCTGGCGCCAGAGCATAAGGCGAAGACCGTGGAGCTGCTAAATGGTTGAGGCTATCAAGGTCGAGTCTTGGGTCCCGGAGTTGCTTCAGGAGGATATTCGAGCCACCACCGCTTCTCGGCGAAAGTTGCAGAGATACGCTGAACGATTGCTTTACGACCCCAGAATGGAAGATGCATGGTCACGTCTTCAAAGAAAAGGGGTAGACCCTGTTCATTTCTTTTATTTCGTCGCCGAAATTGGAAGAGGGTATTCACAAAACTATGGGGTCAAAAGACTAGCCCCCAGCGCGCTCGAGGCATGGAAGGACGAGGTTAGAATAACCGCAAGAAAGCTAGAACAGTTGGTCCGAGACACCCCCTACGATCGAATTCGAGAGCATCTTCATCTTACTGATTGGATTCCCGCGCATTTCAGGTCTACGGAAACATTAACGGAGATTCTTGATGCAATTCAGGTTTTGTCGGTGGAAGACCTAGAAACGGAAGCTCGATTTACGCGAGTAGGGGCGAGGGATTCTGGGTTGTCCAATACCCTGCGAGAGTTTGTTGTTGAGATTGATCAATTTCTAAGACGTCACACTCAAAAGCCGATGGCCGCGGTCAATGCAATGGTTGTGAATTCTCTTATGAATAAAAAAAGCCATGCTGAATTCAGTGCTCGCGACATTGAGCAGATTGTCAGGTTTTACAAAAAGAGCGCAGAGAGGGCAAAAGTCGGGGCTAAGCAGAAAAAATAGGGCTTTAGCCCTGATTTTTGCAAGATGGAAAAGACGGATGATGGACTTGATTACTACAAGTGAGCAAGCCTATGTCCAAGTACCCAGAACTGTTAAAAAACGTCGAAGCCGCAAAATTTTTAGGTGTGTCGCCCGACATGCTGTGTCAATCCAGATGTAGTGGGGAGCTTTTCAAGGGAGTCCCTGCGCCGAAGTTTATAAAGCTGGGTACAGGCATAAGGTACCCCTTAGAAAACCTAGAAAGCTGGGTGCAGAGTCAGTGCCAATACCAGAACAACGCTGAGGTGCGTTTAGCTCAAGCCACAGGACGACGTTGTGAGGTTTAAACGCAACGATCCCAGTCCTATGAACAGTGGCGTTAAAAAATCCACCAACCCATTCGATCAGTTGGCAGCAAAACCAAAGTCCAAGGCTCTAGCGATTAAGACCATGTGCGCCCACTGCGTTGGTTGCACACAGAACCGCCTTGAGAGCGGTTTTAGGACATTGATTGCTGAATGTGAGGTCTTTGCCTGTCCTCTGCATGCTTTTAGGCCCTATGCGGCTAAAAGTGCGTTAGATTCCCCTGGCTTGCCCAAATAAACAATGAGAGTCGTTGGGCTTAGGTATATCGACTTTAGCACTGGAAGGTATGGCTCTGGTAAGAAGTTTCAGGGCGTTTGCCTTCAGTTCGAAAGTGAAGGCAACGGAACCATATACCATGCAATTTTCAACGCTAAGCTTGATCGAGCAAGAAGCTCAGAAAAAGGCCGGGCACGTTCTGCGCTACCGGGACGTCAATTTCGCGTTACCAAAAAACATGCCTTTTATAAATTCTGGCTCGGAGTCGGACTAAAGCTACCTCCTCGTTTATCATCGTTCCACGATTACATGGGTAAGTTGAAGCCATTGGTGCTCACGGGTGAGGTTTCTAATGAAAAAAACAAACTAAAGAATAACTCGATCCGTCTAATGGTGGTGCCGTCTGAAACGGTTCAAACAGACAAGCCCCAGACACAGGCCGTACAGGAAGCAGACAATTGGCATACAAAACTGCCATACAAGGAATCTACGCAAGGCCAGTATTTATCTACCTATGGGCCTGATCAAGCTACGGGGCCTGTGGACTACGAAAGAAGTTTAAAAGGTAACGCGGATTCAAGTAAGAGCATTAGATGGCCCAAAA
>JABAYK010000076.1 GCA_018609045.1 Flavobacteriales bacterium | reverse complement strand
GGTTTTTCCCTATCTAATAACCTAATAAATCTAAATCTATTAAAATCTTTTTTCTTTAATTCTTGCAGCTTTACCTTTTCTTTCTCTAAGGTAAAATATTCTTGCTCTTCTTACTTTTCCTTTTTTGTTAATATCTACTTTTTCTACAAAAGGAGAAGTTACAGGAAAAATTCTTTCTACACCAACACCACTTGCCATTTTCCTTACAGTAAATGTTTCGGTAGCTCCTGAGCCACTTCTTTGGATTACAACACCTTGAAAAATTTGAATTCTTTCTTTATCGCCCTCTTTAATTTTAAAGTGAACAGAAACGGTATCTCCTGATGCAAATTGAGGCAATTTGTTGCCTTCGTTTATTTTGTTGCTTAATTCTCTAACTAGTTGACTCATGACTAAAAGTTATCTCTCATTTTGAGGGGTGCAAACATACAAAATTTAATTGTTAGAAAACATCATTTTTTTAGCTTTCTCCAATAAATTTTTTATACAATTCGGGTTTTAGGGTTTTTGTTCGCTCTATAGCCTTTGATTGTCGCCAATCTTCTATGGCTTTAAAGTTACCTTCAGTTAGTAAAGTAGGTACTTCTTTTCCTTTAAATTCTCTTGGTCTTGTAAAAACTGGGGGCGCCAAAAGATTATCTTGAAAGCTATCAGTAAGCGCCGATGTTTCATCATTTAACACGCCGGGTAAAAGTCTTACCACTGAATCAACCAAAACTGCTGCTGCCAATTCTCCTCCAGAAATAACAAAATCGCCTAAACTAATTTCTTGGGTAACATACAAATCTCTTATTCGTTGGTCAATACCCTTGTAATGGCCACATATTAGCATAAGATTTCCTTTTAAGCTAAGCTGATTTGCAATAGATTGGTTTAAGGTTTCACCATCTGGCGTTAAATAAATAATCTCATCATAATTTGTGGTTTTTTGCAAATCTTCAATGCAATTACTCAAAGGTTCGCACATCAAAACCATACCTGCACCTCCTCCAAATTGGTAATCATCAACTTGTTTGTGCTTGCCCAAGCCATAATCTCTTAGGTTATGAACATTTATAGAAACAAGACCCTTTTGTTGGGCTCTTTGCATTATAGAATCTGAAAACGGGCTTACCAATAAACTTGGTAAAACAGTAATTATGTCGATTTGCATTTTTGTTTGGAGTATTATTCCAAATTTCTTTTTTGTGACCTTATAGATTCATTCCATGACAATGACTCATAAATTTCGTTCATAAAAGCCTTTGCGCCTTCTTTGTCTCCAGAATCTATTAAGTAATTTGTGTAAGCTCTTACACCATCTTCAAGGGCAGGCATACTTACTTCACTGCCATCATAATCTTCGTCAGAGTAATTATCTTTTATTAATTTAATTGCCTGCTCTAAAGTAATTTTTCCTTGTCCGGTATTTTTAGATAAATAATAACAAGCTGCAGTAATCATCAAAATATTTTCATCTTCAGAATCCCACTTTAATATTTTAGAGTAACTAGATGCTGCTTTGCTAAAATTATCTTCATTAAAATAATAATCAGCTTCATCCATCGATGATCTTTTTAACTGATCAAAAAACTCTTTATTTTTTTCCCAGTAATAACCTTCGTCATCTTGCTCTGCGCGATTTTCATCTTTCGCATTTCTTGCTTTTTGGTCTTTTTTTACTGCTTTTGCTGCATATTTTTGAGACTCTTTTAATGCATTAGGATAAGTTTCAGCCATTTCAGGCAAATCAGCAAATTTTAAATAAATCATTGCTACATAAAGGTATGGCTCTGGTTCGTTTCTGGATTCCTCTTTATCTATTAATTTGAATGATTGTTTTAGGCAACCTTCAAAATCTTCCATTAAAAATTCATCAAATAACTTATCATATTTACCTCCGTTAACTTGGCTGAAGCCGACAAAAGAAATGGCAATAATTAGGGCAGTAGAAATAAACTTTTTCATGGTAAATAAAATTTAGGTCAAAAATATAAGAATTGAACAAACAACAGCTTCACAATTTATGTTCCAAATAATGTATTGGTAAATTTGCACAATGAAAAGTATAGATGGAAAAGTATTTTTTTCTGAATCGGCCAACTCTGGTTTGATTGAAATTAGAGCCCAAATTCCTAAATGGCAAGAAACCCTGCTTTTTATTTGGGTTTTGGCTTGGACTTTTTGTGGCTTGGTTGTAATTGTCAATTTTTTTGGAGAATATACAAGAGAAGAAAAGTTAATGATGCTAGTCTACATTCTTTTCTGGATTTATTTTGAATACAAAGCCGTTTATGCTTTCCTGTGGAAAAAATGGGGTAAAGAGTTTATTAAAATCGATGAGGAGGGAATTCGCTACAAAAGAGACATTAATAGTTTTGGCAAATCTTCAAAGTACTTTAAAGAAAATATTAAAAAGTTTTCTGCAATAGATGTGAAAGAAAAGTCATTTATTAGTTCTTATTACCAATCTTTTTGGATGGTTGGAAATGAATCTATCCAATTTGAACATTTAGGAAAAAAAGTGGGAATAGCTTTGGGATGCGATAATAAACAAAGAGATGAAGTTTTAAAGTTTTTAAAGTACCAACAAAAGAAATTACATCTTAAATAAGCACTTTTTTCATTTTTCAATCACTATATTTCGACCTAAAATAAAATCATGAGTTCTATTTTATCTGAATTACAAAATGGAGTTTTAATTTTAAAATTAAATCGACCTGATTTACTAAACAGCTTTGATAGACCAATGGCTTTGGCTCTTCAAAATGAATTGGATAAAGCCCAAAATGAAAGCCAAATAAGAGCTGTGTTATTAACAGGAATGGGTAGAGCATTTTGTGCAGGTCAAGATTTGCAAGAGGCTATTTCATCTGATGGACCTGAGTTGCATAGAATAGTTAAAGAGCATTATAACCCAATAATTGAAAAAATAAGAAACTTAAAAAAGCCTGTAGTTTGCGCTGTTAATGGCGTAGCAGCAGGAGCAGGAGCTAATATTGCTTTGGCTTGCGATGTTGTATTTGCAGCTAAATCTTCTTCTTTTATTCAAGCTTTTAGCAAAATTGGACTTATACCCGATAGTGGAGGAACTTTTACTTTACCAAGATTAATTGGTTTTCAAAAAGCTTCAGCTTTAATGATGTTGGGCGATAAAGTTTCAGCTACAGATGCAGAAAAAATGGGAATGATATATAAGGTTGAAGAAAATGAAATCCTTATGGAGACCGCAATTGAAACTGCAGAAAAATTAGCTAAAATGCCTACCAAAGGTTTATGGCTTACCAAATTAGCCTTAAACTTATCTAACAACAACGATTTAACGGCACAACTTGAACTTGAAGAAAAGCTTCAAACAGAAGCAGGGCAAACTTTTGATTACAAAGAGGGGGTAAATGCCTTTTTAGAAAAAAGAAAACCAAATTTTAAAGGCGAATAAAATGAGCGATAAAATAGGAGTAGCAGTAATTGGTTCAGGTACAATGGGGGCAGGAATTGCTCAAGTTGCTGCAACAGCTGGACACAAAGTAGTTTTAATAGATTCTAACGATTCTGCCTTAGATAATGCCAAAAGAGGACACGAAAAGATTTTCAACAGGTTAGTAGAAAAAGGTAAATACACCCAAAAGCAAGCCCATGAAATATTATCAAGAATTAATTACCATTTGGGTTTAAATGAAGTTTGTGATTGCCAGTTGGTAATTGAGGCCATTGTTGAAAATATTGAAGTAAAACAAAAGCTTTTTTCCGAAATTGAGTTAATACTTTCTAAAAATGCTGTAATTGCTTCAAACACTTCTTCACTTTCAATAGCTTCTATAGCATCATCTTGCGATTATTCAAGTAGAGTAGTAGGATTACATTTTTTTAACCCTGCTCCACTATTGCCTCTTGTAGAAGTTGTTCCTTCTTTATTAACTGACTCAGCAGTTGTAGAGGAAATGGTTTCGCTAATGAAATCTTGGGTTAAGATTCCAGTTTTGGCAAAAGACACTCCAGGTTTTATAGTTAATAGAGTTGCAAGACCGTTTTATGGTGAATCTTTAAGAATATATGAAGAAGGAGTTGCCGATTTCGCCACAATAGATTGGGCTTTAAAAACATTTGGCGGTTTTAGAATGGGGCCATTTGAATTGATGGATTTGATTGGAAATGATATTAACTATACAGTTACAGAAACTGTATTTAAAGAGTTTTATAACGATGCTCGGTATAAACCATCTTTTACCCAAAAAAGAATGGTTGAAGCAAAATTATTTGGAAGAAAATCTGAAAAAGGGTATTTCTCTTATGCTTTTGATGCAGAAAATCCGAGTCCAAATAAAGATGAAGCTTTAGGGATGAAGATTTTTGAAAGGGTTTGGGCGATGTTAGCTAATGAAGCTGCAGATGCTTTGTTTTGGAACATTGCAACCAAAGAAGACATTGATTTAGCCATGACAAAAGGGGTAAATTATCCTAAAGGATTGTTGGCATGGGTTGACGAATTGGGGGCTGCAAAAGCTGCAGAAATAATTGAAAGCTTAAGAGAAAAATACTCAGAAGACCGCTATAGAGTTTCACCTATTTTAAAAGAAAAGGCAATTAAAGGAGAAAAGTTTTTTTAAATTTCTCCGTAAAAGTCCTTCATCATTTTATTGGTTTCTTCTAAAGATTTAAAAACATCAAAAGTTTTTCCTTGGGTTCTTTGAGCTCCCATAGCGTTGCCATATTTTGCAGCAGCAATATAATCGTGTTTATTTTGAAATAAACCAAAAGCCACACCTCCTGCAAAAGAATCTCCGCAACCAGTTGTATCAATTACAAAATCAACCGGAATAGTAGGCACCAATTGCTCTTTAAGCTTGCCCCCTTCCATGGTATAAACCATTACACCTCTTTCGTCAAGAGTAACATACAAAGCTCTCAAGCCATGACTTAAACAATGCTCAGCAAATTTTGGTAGCTTTTCTAAGGCTATTTCATGGTTGTTTTCAATTTCAGACAACTCATATTCGTTTTCGAACCAACAGCAGTTGGCTTCTTCTAAATTCATTTTTAAAACGTCAATATATGGCAACCAAATATCTCTATCAACCCAGAATTTAGTAAACCTATCGCCTTTGGTGGTGAGAGCATTTGTAGGTCCATGGGCATCAAAAACTACCGAAGCATTTGTGTATTGTTTTATAAATTTTAAAGTTTCTAAAGGCACTTCAAAGTCAGTAACCGGCACACAAACAAAAACTTCTACATCTAGTAAATCTTTTAAATCTATAGGTAAAATAGGATTCATAAAAGCGGTTTGCTTTTCTAACCTTTTATTTTGATCTACAAAGTTTAGGTGAATTACATCACCTTGGTCGGCATCGGAGTTAATATGGGTAACATCAACATTATCGTAAACAGAGAATAATTTGTTTACAGGCTCGTGATCAACTTTTCGAACATGAGTAACAGGATAAATAATACCATTTTCGCCCATTAAATTACTGAGTGCTATGGTGGTGTGGGTTGCACAGCCATATTTTTTTATTACCTCTTTGTTGTGGGTGGTAATGGTATCTCTAGGAATTGGACCTAAAACGGCAATTTTATGTTTTTTTAATTCCATGTTTTACTTCAGTTGATTAATATCTATTTGTAATACTTTTTTTGATATTTTATTTAATTCTTCCTTACCTCCTTCAAAATGAAATGTTTGGTGAAGGTGGAAAATACTTTCATCTTTATTTAACTCTTTAGTATTTGAAGATGATTCTAATTCGTAATAGGGGCCTAATATAGAGCCATCATCGTTGGGACCATCATTGTAAACATTAATTGCGTCACCAATATAAGGATTTAGTTGATTTCGCCAAAGCGAGTTTAGGTAAACTCCATCAGCTTTAAGCGAGTACTTCACTATAGTTAAAATGTTGTTTTTTGCATCGAAACTTCCAAATACATTTTTGGCATGGTTTGGTAAAACTCCAATTTTATATTTATCTAAACCATCAACAGTTAAGGCGACGTAATTTTTACCAAATTTTATTTTTTCTTCTTTAATTTCTCCAAAATATCTTGTGTTAATTTCATGGGGAGATTTGGTTGGAATTAAAGCAGTTGTTTGGCTAGAAGATTTATACATACCCAATATCCAAATAGAAAGTAAACCACTACTAAATTTCCATGGATTGCCTAAGTTGGTAAGTTGGTTTTCAGACTGAAAGCCAACAAAATCAACAGTTTCTGAGATTTTTATTCCTAAACCTTCTTCAATTAAGTTTTGAGGTAAAATAGAAATTGTTCTATCTATTTGGGCTTTAAACTGAAAATTTTGGTAGTTTTTTAAGAAAATTTTTTTACGAAAAACAGCTTTACCCTGTTCAGTATTTAAAACCTCAAAAGGCTCAGAATCAATACAAGAGGGAGTTTGCCAATTTTTAAAAATAAATTCTTGATTTGGTTTAAAATAAATAGAATACTGCCCAGCTTCTGGAGCAAGCCAAAACCTGTCTTCTCCGCCAAATGCTTGAATGTGAGGCTGCCATTCTTTACTCTTGATAAGCTTATAATTTATCCAACCATAACTTTTGCCATGCAGTGAATTTGATGAACTTGTTAAAACTCTGGCTTGGTGCTCTGCAGAAATAATTATTGAAGCTTTGGTTTTATGGTCTGTTAATTCAATTATTTCAGAATTTTCTTTTAAAAATTTTAAATCTTCAGCAAAATTATTTTCTACCATTATTTAGGAGGAATACTTTAAGGCGAATGTAATAATTACTTTTAGTAAAAAATACTATAAGGGTATTTGCGTAGCAATTTTTTTACTCCGCCCAAGCCCCAATTGCCTTAGTTAAGTATACTCTTACAGGTTTTGATGCTAAGTAATAATCAAAAATTAATTGGTCTAAATTTTCAGAAGTAATCTCCTTTGAATCTAACTCAACCCCATAATAAAATTGCTTATTTAATAGCAGAGGTTGTGTCGCTGCTAAATCTTTTAGGTCCTTATGGATGATTTTATTTTTTTCACCTTTCAACTCTCCCCAATATTTAGAAAATTTTTTATCAGAAATTACCTCATTAAAGCCTTCTAAATCATTTGCTATTTGATATCTAATATCTTCTAATTGTTCTTTTGTTGGATTGTAAACACCACCATATATACCAATGCCTTTGTGACTTAAATGAAAGTATAAACCAGGTATTCCCATTTCTTTTCGGCCATTTCTAGAAATAGCTGCCGACATGTGGGTTTTGTATGGGGTTTTGTCTTTCGAAAACCTAATATCTCTGTTAATTCTAAACAAACAATTTTTGGCTTCTACGTTTATGGTTTTGTCATCGGTTTGGGTTAAAAAAATCATTCTTTCCACAAATTTTTTAAAAGGAACTTTTACAAATTCCTCGTACCTTTTTCGGTTGGTGTCAAACCATTCTTTGTGATTGTTTTTTTCTAATTCTTTAAAAAAGTTGAGATATTCTTTGGTAAAATATTGCATAATTATCTTCTTTTTTTCTTTTTATCATTTTCACAACTAGGGCACCACCAATTATCTCTTTCTTCAACCATTGGTTTGCACGATTTGTTTGAAGCAATGCTGTATTTAAAACCCAAATAAACATCGGAACCCCAAACATTCATGTTTAAAACGAAAGGAATAAAATTGTTTGACCCAATAAAAAAACCACCGCCTTTTAGCATAAAACCTAAGGATGGAGGATTGTATCCATAAAGAGTTATGGGAAAAGCAGCTTCAAATTTATTAAATTCGAACCTTGGAGTTAAGGCAAAAAATCCTAATCGAGAAACACCTAAATTACTTCTTCTTCTGATGTTTAATAGCCCAGTGGTATTTAGGAAAAAGAAATTCCTGAATCGCTTATCAATTTCTAAAACAATCGACGTTGGCAATGCTGCCCTAAACTCATTTACCGAGGTTAACTCGTCTCCAAACCTTGAAGTTATCTCATCTTCAAAACCCTCAAGACTTGATAATTCGGTTGTTCTGTAATCTCTCCAAATGGTTGAGGCGTCATCAAAAGTTCGGTTAACAGCATTATTCTTAAATTTTATTCCCCCAATATCTAAAAAGCTTACCCCAATTTTATAATCATATCTTCTTTGTTCGCAACTGCTAAACTTGTTAAAAGGAATATACCTATTTACAGGTTTTATGGTTCTTTTATAGGTAAACCCTATATCCATTCCCCAACCTTTACCCGGTAGTTCGCCTGCTGTATTTGGCATAGCATATCCAAAATTTCCGTTTAGCAAATAAATATTGATAGAATCATCAGAAACTTTATAATCTGAATCAGAAAAGTACATTCCAGCATTATGAATGCCAAATAATCTCTTTACGTTAACACCAGCTGTTACTTGATGGTTATTAAATTGGTAAGCGATTCTGCTTGCATTTGCCCCAACCTCTAACCAACTCATTGATTTTATCATAAAATCACCAGCTTGGTATTGATTATCATGCTGCTCTTGATACCCAAATCCCCACCAAAAAAAGCGCATTAAATGAGAAGGCATATTATAACCATTTACCATAGCTCTTGCCCGAACAAAAGTTCCAAATCCATACTCATTTATGGCCTTTGAAAAGGAGGGAAGCATTACATCTAATTCTAAATGAAAACCATATTTCTTTTCTTCTATAAAATCTTCAATAGGTTGAACATTTGCTATTTCACTGAGCTTAAAATTGTCTTTTGGGATTAAAGCGTAATTATTTTTTGCAAAAAAATTAAACCCTAAAAGAGTCATGTCAAAGTTCATCTTTGGGTCTGCAGACTTTGACGGGTTTAAAATAACAGCATTCGTTGTGGAGTAGTTAGAATTAGCCAATCCTATCTGCTGAGCAATATTTACCAAAGGCAATAAAAATAAAATAGCGCCTAAGATTGACTTTTTTACCACAAAAAAATTTTTGCAAACATAATTGGAAGCTTTTAGATTGATGCAATCTTTTAATTTGGCGTTTTGGTTATAACCTATATTTAATTTGTATTATCGCTACTTTTGGGCTTTAAATTCATCAAATTGCTGAAGGGAAAACAAGTTGTAGATAAAATGTTAAGTCAAGATGAGTTTAGTAAAAATCTTGGTATTTCGGCCAAAGAAATAACCGAAAATTCTTGTAAAATTTCGTTAACAGTTTCTAAAAGCATGGTAAATGGATTTGGAATTGCCCATGGCGGAATTACCTATTCTTTGGCAGATAGTGCTTTGGCTTTCGCTTCTAATTCTAATGGAATAAAAAGTGTCTCTATAGAAACACAAATTTCTCATCTAAGTAAAGTTTTGGTTGGCGATGTTTTAATGGCAGAGGCCAAACTAATTAAAGAAACAAAAACATTAGGATGGTACGAAGTAGCTATTTTAAATCAAGAAAATAAATTAGTGGCCCACTTTAAGGGTACAGTGTGTAAAACAAAAAATACTTGGGAATAATATGGCAAACGATGCTTTTATTGTAGATGGAGTAAGATCTCCAATTGGAAATTTTACAGGAACTTTATCTCCTGTAAGAACAGACGATTTAGCTGCTCATGTAATGCGAGAATTGTTAAAGCGGAATCCAAATTTTAATCCAGAATTAATAGAAGATGTTCTTTTTGGTTGCGCAAACCAAGCAGGAGAAGATAACAGAAATGTAGCCCGAATGGCCTCGCTTTTGGCAGGCATTCCTTTTTCTGTACCAGGCGAAACCGTAAACAGATTATGTGCCTCTGGCATGGCATCTACCATAAATGCATTTAGAGCTATAAAAAATGGAGATGGCGACTTTTACTTAACAGGTGGAGTTGAACATATGACTCGCGGACCTTGGGTTATTTCTAAAACATCCTCAACTTTTGGAAGGGATGCTCAAATGTTTGACTCAAGTTTTGGTTGGCGTTTTATCAACCCTCAAATGCACGAGTTATATGGTACTGACGGCATGGGGAATACAGCCGAAAATCTTGTAGAGTTGCATAATATTTCAAGAGAAGATCAAGATAAGTTTGCTCTTTGGTCTCAGCAAAAAGCTACCAAAGCTCAACAAAGTGGCAGGCTAGCAAAAGAAATTGCTCCTGTTTTTATTCCTCAACGAAAAAAAGATCCGGTTGAGTTTGCTCATGATGAATTTGTAAAACCAACTTCTTCCTTGGAGGTTTTAGGAAAACTAAGACCAGCCTTTAAAAAAGACGGATCGGTTACTGCGGGAAATTCTTCAGGTTTAAATGATGGGGCAGTTGCCTTATTATTAGCATCAGAAAAGGGTATAAAAAATCAAAACTTAAAACCTTTGGCAAGAATTGTTTCGGGGGCTGTAGTAGGTGTAGAGCCTCGCATTATGGGAATTGGCCCAGTAAAAGCAACTCAAAAAGCCTTACAAAGAGCAGGGCTTACCTTAAATAATATTGATATTATAGAGCTTAATGAAGCCTTTGCAGCTCAGGCACTTGCTTGCACCAGAAGCTTAGGCTTAGCGGATAATGACGAAAGAATTAATCCTAATGGAGGTGCAATTGCTTTAGGTCATCCGCTGGGAATGACAGGAGGAAGACTTTTACAAACTGCTGCTATTGAATTGCATGAGCAAAACAAAAAATACGCTTTGTGTACCATGTGCATTGGAGTAGGGCAAGGTTATGCTGCTATTATCGAAAGAGTTTAGTATGATTTATCAATTTAAAAAGCACATTCCAGTAATTCATAAATCATCTTTTGTACATAAAACAGCAAGTGTTATTGGAAATGTTGAAATTGGCAAAAATGTTTACATAGGTCCAGGTGCTGCCATTAGAGGTGACTGGGGCAAAATAATTATTGAAGATGGATGTAATGTTCAAGAAAATTGCACAATTCACATGTTTCCAGGAACAACAGTAATTCTCGAAAACTCAGCCCATATTGGCCATGGTGCAATTATTCATGGCGCACACATAAAAAGAAACTCACTAATAGGCATGAATGCAGTAATTATGGATAATGTTGTTATTGGAGAGGAATGTATTGTAGGTGCCTTATCGTTTGTTAAAGAAGGAAGTGTTATTCCTAATCGGAAAATAGTAGTTGGTAACCCCGCTAAAATAATTAAGGATGTTACCGATGAAATAATTAATTGGAAATCAGAGGGTACAGAACTTTATCAAAAATTACCTTCAGAATGTTTTGAATCTTTAAAGGAGGTAGAACCATTAAGAAGTAAACCAAAATTTGAAATTCCGCAACCAAAAAATTATTTTACGCTTTCCAAATCTAAAACTAACAAAAAGTAGTTTATTTGGCTGACTGAAATCATTTTTATAAAAATCTATATTTTACAACTTTACCCAAAATCATAAATCATGAAAAAAATTATTGTTCCTGTTGATTTTTCTAAACATTCATATTATGCTTTAGAAGTAGCAGCCAACTTGGCCAAAAAATAAGATGCCTCTTTGTTTATTTGCCATATTTTAAATTTACCTCATATGTCATTGTCAGATGGAGATACTCCGGCGAGTATATTTATGTTGAAGATGACAAAAGAAAAAATGAGGAAAACAATGGCCAAACCTTACCTAGAAGGCTTAAAAGTTCAAGAAGAGGTTGTTTACGATGAAACAATTGATTTTGTATCTGAAAAGGCTAATGAAATAGATGCAGATTTAATTATCATGGGTACCCATGGTTCTAGAGGAGATAGAGAAAATTTTGTTGGATCAAATACCGAAAAAGTAGTAAGAACAGCAGATGTGCCAGTTTTGGCTATAAAACAGAAATATCCTGAATTTGAACCGAAACATATTGCCTTTGCCTCTAATTTTTATGGTGAAGTTGATTCTGTTTTCGAAAAGGTTAAAAACTTCGCCAAAGTTTTTAATTCCAAAATTCATTTGTTAAAAGTTGTAACTCCAAACTTATTTGAAACTACGCCATATAGCCAAAAATTAATGGATGACTTTGCAAAAAGATTTGAGTTAGATGATTATGAAACTCATATTTTTAATGAAAAACATGTAGAAGATGGCATTATTGATTTCTCTAGGATAAATAACATGGATTTAATTGCCATGAGTACACATGGAAGAACAGGTTTGGCAAGAATTTTAAATGGAAGTATTGCCGAAGAGATTACTAACCATGCTCCGCTTCCAGTGCTAAGCATAAAAGTAAAAGAATCTAAAGATTCTGGAAATATTTTATTTCCAGACATCAGATAACTGAAAAAATTCACTTTATTTTTTCTTGATTTCTGATAAAAGTCATGTTTTTAAAATTGGTTTAGGGTTTTCTTTGAATTTCGAAATCCTTAAACCAATTTAGCATGACAAAAAATAAGTGGATAGCCTTGGGAATTATTGGAGTTTCCTTTTTTATATTCTTTTGGCCTGCATTTTTAAGTTTTAATACCACATCTCCTTTAATAAACCTATTTAGCTTTGTTGTAATTGTTGCGGCAACTCTTGCTGCTATTATTGTTGGAAATAACGAAGCATCAATCAACCATCATTAATAAATGAACAAGAAAATTGTAATTCCAATTGATTTTTCAGATACTTCTAGAAATGCATTGCATTATGCTTTGTCTTTTTTAGGAAAAGATAAATCTGATATTTATTTGCTAAATGCATTTGAGCCTCCTCACATGGGTTCAGGGATGTTAATTTCAATCAATGATATTTTAGAAAAAGAATCTAAATCTGCTTTAAATCAAGAAATTAATAAATTAAAAGAAGCCAATAAAATAAATGGTTACCATTTTGAAACCATTTCAGAGAATGGCAATTTAGTGGGTAGCTTAAAAAAATGGAGTAAAAAAATAAAATTTGATTACGTAATGCTTGGCACTAATGGCGCTACAGGTATTAAAGGTGCTCTTTTTGGTAGCAATGCTTCTGAGGTAATTGATTGTGCAGAAATTCCTGTAATGACAATTCCGGCTGAAGCAAAGTTTAACGGGCTTAATAAAATTTTATTTGCATATGATGGGTTATCTTTTTCTACCCAAAAGCCAGTTGAAGAACTAAAATTTTTAAAAGAAGAATTTGGCGCTGAAATCCATGTTCTTCACATAGATACTCCTGCAAATCACGAGCATAAAAATGCAATTCAGAAAAATTTAACAGATTTAAAAAATAAATTAAAGTTAGAGGATTCTCATTTTCATAAAGAATATTATGAATCTGCCATTGAAGGTATTCATGATTTTACCTTGAAAAGCCCTAATTATGATTTGGTTTGTATGGTACCTCGAAAAAAGACCTTTATTTTTAAATTTAGTAAAACCAAGGCAATTTCAATTGGAACTAAAATACCACTTTGGACTTTAAGAGATTAATTATCTTCTCCAAAAGTGTGGACTAAATAGAATAATTACAGTAAAAACTTCAAGTCTACCTGCTATCATCAAAAAGCTTAATATCCATTTGGCGATTGGAGAGAGGTGGTAGAAGTTTTCACTAGGCCCAATACTAGCTAAACCAGGCCCAACATTCCCCAAGCAAGTAGCTGCAGCACTCATGGCAGTTAAAATATCAATTTCTAATAAGGTTAGCATCATTGTACTTATCACAAAAATGAAAATGTACAAAAAGATAAATGCAAGTAAATTGTAAATAATATCCTGTCCAACCGGATGATTATTCATGTAAACAGGTATTACTGCCTTAGGATGTAACCTCCTTTTTAGTTCTGAAAATCCATTTTTTATCAAAAGAACTATTCTTACAATTTTTATACTACCTGAAGTTGACCCTGCCGAACCTCCCGAAAACATTAACAAGAAGAAAACCATTGAAGCAAAAACACCCCAGTGGGTGTAATCAGCTGTAGCATAACCGGTTGTTGTTACAATTGAAACTACCTGAAATACAACATCTGTAAAGTCTTTTCCTATTCCGGCATCTGTATGTATATAAACAACAGGAAGTAACATTGCAACCAAAACAACAATCCAAGTGGCGTACCATTTAAATTCACTGTTTTCGGTGAACTTTTTAAAGTTTCCTTTTCCACCATAGTATAGCATCGAAAAGTTTGTGCCAGCCAAAAACATAAAAATTATGATAATCCAATGTACCCAAGGAGATTGAAAGGCAGCCACACTTGCATTTTTTGTTGAAAATCCACCGGTGGAGCAAGAGGTTAATGCATGATTAAAAGCATCGTAAAATGATAATCCGGCAATTTTTAATAGAATTATTTCAGAGACGGTTAAGGCTATATAAATAACCCATAATCTTTTTGCTGTTTCTTTTATTCTAGGGTGTATTTTATCTTTGGTTGGACCCGGCGCTTCTGCAGCAAAAAGTTCCATTCCACCAATTCCTAATAGTGGTAAAATAGCTATTGTTAAAACAATAATTCCTAAACCCCCTATCCATTGGGTCATGCTTCGCCAAAACAAAATACCTTTTGGAACAGCCTCAATATCTGTTAATATTGTTGCCCCTGTTGTAGAAAATCCTGAAATACTTTCGAAAAACGCATTGCTAAAATTTGGAATAGCTCCACTAACAAGGTAGGGCACTGCTCCAAATAGTGCCATAAAAACCCAACTTAAGGTAACAATTAAATAGCCTTCTCTTTTTCCAATTTCGGCATGTCTTTGCCCTGAATTAGAAAAAAACATTAACCCACCAACAATTCCTGTAAAAACAGCAGATATTAAGATAGCACCAAGATCATGCGAATTGTAATATATACTCCATGGCACAGCCAAGAGCATGAGCACAGATTGAATAACCAACAGGTTTCCAATTACATAAAGTATTACCCTGATATTAATATTGCCTTTTGATCTCAAGAAAATAAATTTTCGGTCTTACCTATGGCTTGAGACAATATCATTGTAATTACCTTATCTCCGGGTCTTAGTATTTCTTCTTCTTCAGGAAATAAAATTTCATTATTTCTGATTATTGAAATAATTTTTACTTGATTGTTGAATTTTATTTTTTTGATTTGTTTGCCAGAAACTCTTGTGTTTTCGTTAATTTCAAACTCAATAATTTCGGCATTTACACCGTGCAGGTGAGCAATGGCATCTACCTTTCCTTTTCTAACATGTTTAAAAATGCTGCTAGCCGCAATCATTTTTTTGTTAATCAAGGTATCTATTCCAATATCTTGCGAAAGGTGTATGTAATCGATATTTTCAACTCTGGCTATTGTTTTCATAACATCATGAGACTTTGCTACCAAAGTTGTCATAATGTTTATTTCTGAGTCACCTGTAACAGCAATAAAGGCATCCATATTTGCCAAGCCTTCTTCTTCTAGACTTGCAACATCTCTACCATCAATATTTAAAATTAAACAGCCTTTTAATTGTTCTGCTAGCTTTAAACATTTTTTTGGGTCTTTTTCTACCAAAGTAATTTGGTATTTATCTTGGAGTTTTTTGGCGGTTTGTATTCCAATGCGACTTCCACCAAGAATCATTATTTTTCGAACTTCATATTCAACTTTTCCACAAGTTTTTAATGCATTCTGAATTGAATTTGTATGTCCAATAAAGTACACAATATCCTTTTGTCTTAATGGAATATCAAAAGATGTTAGCGAAGTTTTGTTTCTTCTGTGAATGGCTATTGGTCTAAATACTTCACCACAATCTGTTAAAATACCATCTTCAATAGTTTTACCTATGATCTTTGAATGCTCATCTATCTGAATTCCAAAAACACTCAGTTTTCCTCCCTCAAATTCAACATCATCGGTTAAAGCAGGTTTTTCAATTAGCCTAACAATTTCACTTGCAACCTGATCTAGCGGAGATATAATGGTATCGATACCTAAACTGTAAAAAATTTCCAGGTAATTTTTATTGGTAAGTTCTGCATCGTTAAACCTTGTTATGGTTTTTTTTGCGCCTAACTTTTTTCCTAAAACCGAAACCAAAAAGTTTACTTCTTCAGATGATGTTGCAGCAATCAATAAATCGCATCCATCAACTTTTGCATCGGTTAAAACTTGAATAGATTTAGCATCTCCTTCAATGGTAAAAACATCTATGTGCGATTGAATGTAGTTTAACCTATCTGTATTTACATCAATTACGTAAATATCTTTTGCTTCGCTAGATAGTAATTTGGCAAGATGATAGCCAACTTCGCCGGCTCCGGCTATAATTATTCTCATGTAGATTGTGGTTTTACAAAACCTGCGGGCGAAGTAACATATTTTTAGATTAACAACAAAGAAGTAAAAAATAATAATGCAACATTTGTGACACAATTATTAAACCTTAAATTCAATATTTGCCGAAAATAATTAACATGGATAAAACATATTATGACCCAGCAGATTTAAGAAAATTTGGAAAAATTACCGATTGGCAAGAAGAAGTTGGAAATAAATTTTTTGATTGGTATGGTGAAGTTTTTAAAGATGGACACCTTACTGCAAAGGAAAAATCACTGATTGCCTTAGCTGTTTCTCATGCTGTTCAATGTCCTTATTGTATTGATGCTTATACCGAAGAATCTATTAAAAAAGGATATCCTGAAGGTGCCATGATGGAAGCTGTTCATGTGGCCGCTGCCATTAGAGGTGGAGCAAGTTTGGTGCATGGTGTTCAAATGATGAATAAGGCTAAAAAATTAAATGTATAATGACAAAATCATTATCATCTTTAAATTCTCCTTTGTCAAGTACCAAAAGACAACTTAAAATTTTAAATAGTGGCTCTTTTGCAGATGGCGATTTAGAAACCTTTCAGCAAAAGCTTGAAAAATCAAATCAATTTCCTTTATCTCCAACCGATTTAGAAATATTTCAAATTAATGTAGGTTACATGTGTAATCAAACATGCAGCCATTGCCATGTAGATGCAGGTCCTGATAGAAAGGAAATAATGTCTAAAGAAAACTTACAATTATGTTTAGATATTATCAAGAAACACAACCTAAAAACAGTTGACTTAACAGGTGGTGCACCAGAGATGAATCCTCACTTTTTTTGGTTTGTGGAAGAGTTGGGGAAATTGAATATCGAAATTATTGTAAGGTCGAATTTAACCATCATTGAAGCCAATAAAAAGTACCATATTTTACCTGAATTTTTCAAACAAAACAAAGTAAGGGTTATTTCTTCATTGCCTTTTTACACAAGCTCTAGAACAGATAAACAAAGAGGTAAAGGTGTTTTCGATAAATCTATTTCAGCCTTGCAAAAGCTGAATGCAGTGGGGTATGGTTTGCCTAGTTCAGAACTAACTTTAGATTTAGTTTATAATCCAGTAGGGCCTTTTTTACCAGATGACCAAGCTGCTTTAGAAGCTGAATACAAAAAAAAATTGAAGCAAAATTTTGATATTGACTTTAATAGCCTTTTTACCATAACCAATTTGCCTATTAGCCGATTTTTAGATTATTTAATTGCCTCTGAAAATTACGAAGATTACATGTATAAGTTGGTTGATGCTTTTAATCCGAGTGCGGTAAATGGTGTAATGTGTAAAAACACTTTATCTGTTGATTGGCAAGGCAATATTTACGACTGTGATTTTAACCAAATGCTTCAGCTGGGAGTAGAAAGTAAAACTTCAAATCACATAAGTAATTTTTACATTACCGAACTTTTATCAAGAAATATTGTAGTTAACCAGCATTGTTTTGGTTGCACTGCAGGAGCAGGTTCAAGTTGTCAAGGCACTACGATTTAATATGCTTGAAGAATCGCTAATAATTTTTGTGAAGAACCCAGTTTTGGGAAAAGTGAAAAGTCGCTTAGCTGCAGATTTAGGCGACGAAAAAGCCTTGAAAGTGTATGAATATTTATTAAGTTACACCAAGGAGGTATGCTTAGAATGCCCTGTTGATAGAGTTATTTATTACAGTGATGAAGTTTGGTTTGATGATAATTTCGAGTTAAAATATTTTGAAAAAGAGCTTCAACTTGGAAATCATCTGGGCGAAAGAATGGAAGATGCCATTAAAAAGTCTTTAAAATTAGGTTATTCTAAAGTTGTTTTAATTGGAAGTGATTGTGGCGAAATTTCGTCAGATATTATTGATGAAGCCTTTGAAGAGTTAAATCAAAATGAAGTTGTTATAGGTCCTGCCTTCGATGGTGGATATTACCTTGTGGGAGTGAAAAATAAATGTCCGAATATTTTTCAAAATAAAATTTGGGGACAAAACAATGTTTTAGTCGATACTTTACTCGATTTAAAAAAACTGAATTTAAAGTACCATCTTTTACCAACTTTAAACGATGTTGATACAATTAGCGATTTAAATTTACTTACTGAAAAGTTAGGCAAAGAAATTTTATAGAATATGAATGAAATTAATCAAACAGTTGAGTTTTTAAAAAATAATGGATTTGAGAATGCTCAATTCGGAATTGTATTGGGTACAGGCTTAGGCAAATTGGTGGATGAAATAGAAATTGTTACAGAACTTGATTATGCTGAAATTCCTAATTTTCCCTTGGCTACAGTTGAGTCTCATCAAGGCAAATTAATATTTGGCACTTTACAAGGCAAAACTGTAATTGCTATGCAGGGTAGGTTTCATTATTATGAAGGATATTCTGCACAAGAAATTACTTTCCCTATTAGGGTAATGAAATATTTGGGTGTTGAAACTCTTATTGTATCCAATGCTGCAGGAGCAATAAATTTAAACTTCAAAAAAGGGGAGGTAATGCTCATTACAGACCATATTAACTTATTACCCGAAAATCCTTTACGCGGAAAAAACAATGAAGCATGGGGCCCAAGGTTTCCGGATATGAGTAAGCCTTATCATCCAAAACTTATTGAATTAGCGAGGAATTATGCTAACTCAAACCAAATTAATCTTCACGAAGGAGTTTACGTTTCTGTTCAAGGGCCAAACTTGGAAACTCCTGCGGAGTACAGGTATTTAAAGGTTATTGGGGCCGATGCGGTTGGAATGTCCACTGTGCCTGAAGTTATTGCGGCAAATCACATGAATATGAAAGTTTGTGCTTTTTCGGTTTTAACCGATGAGTGTGACCCTGACAATTTACAAGAAATAAATATTGCAGATATTTTAGAAAATGCAGCTCATGCAGAACCAATATTAATTGAATTGACAAAAGCAATTTTAAATAATTAAATATTAATGCAACATTGTTGCATTAGATTATTTTTGCGCCGTGAGAATTTTTCTTTTTGCGGTATTTTTCTTTTTTACTTTTATTTTAAAATCTCAAAAAATTGAAGGTGTAGTTTTAGGAGATAGCTCACCTATTGCCAATGCTTCAGTTTTTTTACACGAATTTTCAAAAGTTGTAATTACCAGCCAAAATGGCGAATTCATTTTTGAAAATATTCCCAATGGAACATATCATTTGCATATAAACTTTTTAGGCTATGAGCCTGAAGTAGTTTTGGTTCAATCTCCTCAAAAAAATCCTATAACAATTGAGTTACACCAATCTTCAATAGAAATAAGAGAAATTGAAATTGAAGAATCATTATTAAACTCCATTAATGACAATAGGGCAAGAAATATTGAGGTTTTAAACCAAGACCAAATATCAAATTCAACAGATGTTGGTTTGGTAGAAGCTATGGCCAAATTGCCTGGAGTACAAATGATAAATATTGGCAACAATGCTGCAAAGCCAATAATTAGAGGCTTAGGCTTTAACCGAGTTTTAACCAATGTAAATGGAATAAAGCAGGAGGGGCAGCAATGGGGGGCAGACCACGGTTTGGCTATTGATGAAGGCAATATTGAGAGTATAGAAATTGTAAAAGGAGCCAACTCGCTAATATATGGTTCAGATGCTTTGGGCGGAGTTATTAACATGCATCAAAACAGCACTTTACCAGATTTTGGAACTTCTGTAAATATAGGATTAAAGCTCAATTCTGTAAATATGAGATATGCCCCCAAAGCATCAATTGGATTCAGAAAAGGTGATTTTTTTACCAAATTATCAGGCAGTTTTGCCAAAGCGGGAGACATTGCTGTGCCTGCTTCTAGTTTTAATTACAATACTTTTGTTTATCCAATTTACAATGAGCAATTAAAAAATACCGCTAGCCATAATTATGCTGGCAGTATATCTTTTGGTATGATAAAAAAGTGGGGGCAATTAAGATTAAACCACATAGTTTTCGACCAAAAAATTGGATTTTTTCCCGGCGCCCACGGAAGACCAAATTTCAATTTACTTTTTGATGATTCAAATAGGTTTGATATTGACATGCCTTACCAAACCATCAATAACAGCAACACAAGCCTTCAAACCGATTTTTACTTGCCAAAAGGGTGGTTGGAGTTAGATGTTGGTTTTCAACAAAATACGCGACAAGAATTTGAAATACCTCATGCCCACAAACTTGGCCCCGCGCCCGAAAATAACTTGGCATTAGGATTAAGCCTCAATACAATTACAGCCAATATAAGGTATCATTTTGCGCCTGGTCAAGGTAAATCAATTGTAGGCGTTTCAGGGCAGCATCAGCAAAATAATGAAGAAGGTTTTGAGTATTTCCTCCCAAGTTTCAACACAAGTAGCACAGGAATTTTTTGGTATAGAGAAAAACCAGTTACAGAAAATGTTATTGTTAATTATGGAGCTAGAGCAGATTACTTATCGCAACATATTGCACAAAAAAACATACCAGTTTACAACCAATTGAATGAGGAAATAGGAGACACCACCCTTACCCAAAAAAGAGATAACTCGTTTCAAAATATTACTGGGGCAATAGGTTTTGTTTTTAAGCCGGACCATACCAAAGTTTTTAAAATTAATTTGGGATCAGGGTTTAGATTTCCAACAGTACCTGAGCTTTCAGCCAATGGTTTTCATCATGGAACTTTTAGGTTTGAAGTTGGAAACACTAACTTAAAGCCAGAGAGGACTTTGTCTTTAGATGGAAGTGTAAATTACCACAATAAGAAGTTTGCAATTGATGTTTCGCCCTATGTAAATTACTTTTTGAATTACATTTTTTTGGAGCCAACTGGCAAATTTGCTAGTAAAGCCAATGGAGGAGGGCAAATACATCAATACAATCAGGCTAACTCGCTACATTTGGGCTTAGAGTTTTTTGCCGATTGGCATATTATAAAAGCATTACACGCAGAGCTAAAAGGTGATGGCGTTTTTGGTTATAATTTAAACACCAACAGGAATTTACCCTTTATGCCTCCCATAAATTTAAGGTTAAACCTGAGCTATCAAATTTCAAAACCCGAAGCCAAAAATACTGCCGAGGTTTTTGCAGGCTCAAATTATTTTGCCTCACAAAATTTGGTGGCCATTAATGAATTAGAAACTCCTCAATCTATTATTTTTAATAGTGGGGTTTCATTCAGAAATAAGTCAAAAAATCCATTTCAAATCAAGTTTGAAGTTCAAAACTTATTCAATACTGCTTATTTATATCACCTTTCTAGATTTAGGTTATTAAATCTTCCCGAAGCAGGCAGAAGCTTAAATATGTCTATTAATTATAAATTTTAAAATGATAAATATGAAAACAAGAATTCTTACAGTCGCGTTAATTTTAGGTTTAACTTCTTGTAAAAAAGTTGACGAAGAAAAACCAGTTATTTCAATTGAAACTCCTGCTAACAATCAACATTTTGAACCAGGTAAAACCATTGATTTAAAAGGAAAAATTACTGATAACGAAGCTTTAAGTCAAGTAAAAATAGACATGCATAGCGGTGATGGCCATATTCATAAAAGTACCAAATCTATTTTTGATTTCGAAGAAATTATTGATATTGAAGGAAAAGAATATGCTTTAAATTTACCAATTACTATTCCAGCTGATGCAGATACTGGATTATATCATTTAATAATTGAAGCCACCGATGCTGAAGGAAATGAAGCAGAGTTTATAGAGTTAGATTTAGAAATACACGAGCACTAAATATGGAAAAGACGGAAATTTCTTCATTACTAAACTCCCGAAAATTAAGGTCAACCAAAATTAGACAAGATGTTTTGTCTTTAATTAAAAATAGCGGTAGAGCAGTTTCTCAATCCAAAATTCAAAAGTTTTTGGGCGAATTTGACAGGGTTACACTTTACCGAACTTTGAATGTATTGGAAGATAAGGGAATTTTACACAAAGCTTACACAGAAAACAACGAAACCTACTTTGCAATATGCACTTCAAACTGTTCACCGCAAAACCATCAGCATAAGCATATTCATTTTAAGTGCGAAAAATGCATGGTTGTAAAATGTGTGAAGCCTCAAAAATCAATTGAAATTGATTTGCCCAATTTCCAAATAAACAGCCTTAATGTGGAGGTAACAGGAGTTTGTGATAATTGTTTGTTGAATTAATTTTTAACAAACCTTTTTCTTAATTCAAACAATATATCTTGTAAACCATTGGTTTTTATTTCGAAAACTGTTGCCATTAACATTCCTAATTTTCCAGGAGGAAAACCCTTGGCAGAAAACCACTCTAAGTAATATGCAGGCAAATCGGCTATTAACAATCCTTTGTGTTTTCCAAAAGGCATTTTTGTTGTAAAAAGCTCTTTTAAAATTTCAGGATTAATTCCAAATTCGTTACTCATTTGCTGAGTTTTGTTTTTTTGGGGTGCGCTTTGCCTCATGCAATGCTTTTTGAATAATCCATTCAATCTGACCATTTGTACTTCTGAACTCATCAGCACTCCACTTCTCTAAAGCTTTAAAAACTTCAGGATCTAAACGCAAAACAAAGCTCTTTTTTTTAGCCATATTTATTGGTGAAGCGTACCTGTGTTAATTACTGGACTTGCGTCTTTATC